>JBQCFO010000658.1:0-5112 GCA_051959055.1 Ginsengibacter sp.
CCATTTGGTCCTGTAGTAGCGCCGCCAGCAACCGCCACATTTTTACCATTGGCATCGGTATAGTAAGCCAAACCTCCATGTTCTGCGTCTCTTCCTGCAAGTGTACTTTTATATAAACCAGCCCCGGTACCGTACAAAAGCGCCTGTGAAATTACCTGGCCACCGTAACGGAAGTCTACAAGAACATTCAAACTAAGATTGTCATAGGTAAAGGTGTTGATAAAACCGCCAACAGCTTTCGCCTGGATGTTACCCATCTTCACCTGTTGATCAAAATTGATATCATAATAACCGTCAGAATTGATGATATATTGGCCTTTTGCGTCTACTTTGCGTTTGTAACCTACAATATCTCCGGCCGGCTGTCCAACCTGGGAAACAACTAACAAGGATCCATTATCCAAATTTGCACTGGTCAGCCTGTCCAGGCCTGGCATCAATGAAACAACTTTATTCCTGTTGAAGGCTATATTTAGTCTTGAATCCCATTGAAAATTATGCATTTTAATGGGTGTACCATTTAATGCAATCTCTACACCATAGTTGCGCAATGTACCTACATTCACGAGCACACTGGTTGCGCCTGTGGATGAAGGAATGGTCAATCCGAGAACCTGGTTTATGATTTTATCGTTATAATAAGACACATCAAATCCAAACCGGTTATTAAACAATTTAGTTTCCCAGCCAAATTCTATTTCATGTTTCTCTTCATTTTTCAGGTTTTGGTTTCCATAACTTGAGGCAGGTGGGTATAATAGTGGTATGCCATTTACATTTCCTGAAGTATAAATAATATTGGACGTGTAAATATCGGGAGGATTGCCGACTATACCCCAGGCAGCTCTTAATTTAGAATAAGTAACAAAAGCCGGTAAATGAAAGGCATTACTCAATTCAAATGCAGCACTTATTCCCGGATAATAAAACACATTGTTTCCGGGAAATAAAGTTGAAGTACGCTCCTGACGAATGGTTCCTTCCACAAACAAATAATTATTAAAATCCAGATTCAAAATTCCAAACAATCCGTCTTTAAGCAATGTCCTTCTGGATGAAGTGCCAGGGGTCGGTGTATTCTTTGAAGCGCTGAGACTAAACCAGTTTTCAGTAGTTAAACCTCCTGAGGTACCGGCTCCTGTATAGCGGTAGTCTTCTTTTCTTGCCTGGTACCCAACGGAAGCAGTGAAATTAAGATCACTCGTAATTTTGTTTTGATAGGATAACAATAAATCACCGTAAGAATAATTATACCGGTTGGAATTGGTGCCATAATATCCGGATTCGCCAAAGGCAATTGGTTGAGTACTTGGATCTTTTTCTTCCAGGTAATAACCAGTATAATCGGTACCTATTCTTCCCCTGAAATTAAGTCCTTTGATGATATTGTAGTTAAGAGTAGCAGAAGCTATCAAACGATTGGTTGTTTCATCGTAGCTATTTGCCAATTGATTCCAAAGAAAATCAAGGAAATCTTTAGCTCTGATGTTGTATTTAAGTGCTTCTGCAGGGTCTAAAGCCGTGTTATTATAATCAACCCATTTATATTCCTTGGATGTTTTGTATTTGTCAAAATACACGCTCATGTAATCAACCGGGCTAAAAAAACCTCCGTAATTATTGGTCAGGTAATAAATTTGCCTTGGCCTGTTGTGCGTTTTTTCATTGATATAACTAACTACAACGTCCGTGCTCAGTTTAGGCGTAATGTGATAGGTTGTATTCAGATTAAAAGTATTTTTTTCATCTTTCCCTCCTATCTGAATGCCTTTGTAATCATTTCTTGTATAGGAGAAACGATAGTTGTATTTGCTTGACGAATTACTTAATGCAATATTTTCTATAGAGCTTACTCCAGTTCTGTAAAATTCTTTCCAATTATCAGGCTGTGAAACATAAGGGCGCATCTGTCCATCCCACCAATAAACTTGCCTTCCATCCACTTTTGGACCAAATTGTCCATAGGCGCGAAAAATTGGGTACTCCACCTGTTTTCCATCCACAGTCTTATGAATCCAACCTGAATCGTCAGCGCCAAACGCCTGCATATTTGTCGCCCGGTCGTATCCAGGTCCATATTCTGTTTGCAGATTAGGAGTTATCGAAACCTGTTCAATATTAGTTGACAAATTGAGATCTACTCCTAATCCTTTTGATCCCGCACCGTTTTTAGTTGTAATGACAATCACGCCAAAGTTTGCATCAGAACCATATAAAGCAGAAGCCGCGGCACCTTTTAAAATATTGATACTGGCAATATTCTCAGGATTGATGTCTAGTAATCCGTTTCCGTTCAGACGTTGATTCCCTCCCCAATATCCGTCGTCGTTCGCGTCTCCATTTCTGATTACTACTCCATCAACCACCAATAACGGCTGCCTTTGATAGCCAATAGAATTAATACCTCTTATCTGAATTCCGACTGCACTGGTAGCACCGCCCGGGTTTGAACTAATCGTAACACCAGGAGCTTTACCATACAGCGCTGAGGCAAAATTGGTAGGCGATGTTCTTAAAATTTGTTTGGATGTCACTTCTGTCGTAGCATACCCGATTTTCCGTTCTTCTCTTTTAATACCCAGGGCAGTTACAACTACGCCGGTTAGTTCCGTGTTTTTTGGAACTAATGACACTTCAATATTGCTTTTTCCTGCCACGGCAACTTCCTTTGTATTATATCCCACAATAGAAATTTCCAGGGTTGCATTAGGAGCAGCTTTTATGGAAAACTGACCGTCCGCACCAGTAGTTGTTCCATTTTTAGTTCCCTTTTCAAGAACGGTGGCGCCTGAAACAGGATCTCCCTTATCGCTATTTACGATACCGGTGATTGCTATTTTTTGTGCGAAAGCGAATGCGCCACAAAAAATAAACAATACAACGAGCAACAATTTTTGTGTAATTTTTTTCATTGCTAAATTTTTTCTTTTAATAGATAGGGTTTTGATTTTTGTGTATTTGATGAAAAGTTTTCAATTGCTTTTAATTTCATGGACACACTGCATTATCACAATGTTCTACAGATGCAATAGGACCAGTGAATTATCAGATTATTTTGAATTGGTTTCCAGTTGTGCAATTCCATTATTTTTATTAGTGGCAACAAAAGGTTAATCTGCTGCTTAATTTTTTTATTTCCAACAGACATTACGATAAAATGACAATCACTATATCGCTCGTGAATTGTGAATATTTGATCATACTAAATCCCGTTTTCACCTTTTGCGTGTTTTTTAAAATTTTAAACTGTTTTCAATTTATTCTGGTGTACCATTCCAATTTTCTCATAATTTTCCATTACCAGTGCTGCTGCTCCGATTAAATCTACACGACGGCCAAATGTGGAGATTTTAATTTGGGTGTCTTCAGCGATTTTGGGAATACAATGTTCATTAATTGCCTGCTGTATGGGCGCCAGCCACAATTTTCCGGCGGCTGCACCTCTTCCACTCAATATGATTAATTCTGGATTGAATAAAGTGATCAAAATAGCAACGCCCAAGCCGAGGTTATATCCTGCTTCGGAAAAAAGTTCAACCGAAAATGTATCTCCTTTTGATGCTGCTTCCATAATAGCGTGGCACGACTGTTCCACATGCTCAAATGAGAGGTTTTTCAATACTGACATTCTCCCTTTCTCCAATCCTGCAATCGCTTTTTCTATAATTACCAATAACGAAGTTTCTGTTTCAAGGCAGCCGGTTTTTCCGCAGCTACAAATTTTTTTATTGTCTTTGAAAACAGGAATATGGCTGAATTCACCCGCAAATCCATTGTGTCCACGAAAAAGCTCACCATTCAATATCATTCCCAATCCGACGCCCCAACTGATATTGATTACCATTACATTTTTATGTCCACGGGCAGTGCCTAACCTCATTTCAGCGAGCCCAATCAGGCTTGAATCATTATCTATCAAGACAGGAATACCCAACGCAGCTTCGAGGTATTCAACAATACTTTCATCGCCTGCATTTAAAAATGAATGATTGATTCCTTTCTTAACATCAACAAAACCGGGCATGCTGATTCCTGTTCCAATGATTTTTTCTTTCGCAACACCTGATTTTTCAATAAAAGCAATTAAAGAATCTTTCAGTTGTACCAATGCCTGTTGATTGTCTTTTAAGGGAAGTTGGATTTTTTCAACTTCACCCACAAGGTTATTATGCATGTCCAGGATTCCAATTTTGGTTATCAGCTGATCCATCGCCACCGTGATGATGTAATTTAAATCATCTTTTAGGGCATACATTTGTGGACGCCGGCCACCTGTAGAATTCGCATAACCTGTTTCAACTGCACTTCCTTCATCAATTAATTCATTTAAAAAGCGTGTCGTAAACGGAAGGCTTTTATTGGTCAAAATACTTAAATCTGCACAGGACATAGTCTTTGAGAAATAAAGGTGCTTTATTAGCAACCTTTTATAAGCATTTTGTTTATCCAACATAAGAAGTACTATTTGTTCTGAAACTTTTTAAATAATTTGACAAAGTAATAACACTTCGTAAACAAAATGAGCATGGATTTTATCTTTTTCTTATTCTAAATAAACATTTTTACAATTTTTGAAAGATTTTTCTGGCACAGGGAGTAGAATAATGAAGGCTAGCAGATTCAAAAAAGCCATTATTTCTTGATTTACCGGAGCTAATCAATTGCTTATGACAAATTATTCGGAATATTGTTTTCTGAAAAAAGGAAAGATGAAAAATAAAAAAGAACAACCGCGCCAAATTCATGGAGAATACTCTTTTTTTGAAGATGTCTATGATGTCGTTCGCCAAATTCCAAAAGGCAGGGTTACGTCCTTTGGAGCCATTGCTAATTACCTCGGAACGAGAAGTTCTGCGCGAATGGTGGGCTGGGCAATGAATGGGGCACACAACGCCTCTCCGAAAGTTCCGGCACATAGAGTATTAAACCGCAATGGAATGCTAACGGGAAAAGCACATTTCGACACCCCTACTCTTATGGAAGAACTATTATTAAAAGAAAAAGTGACAGTGGAAAATGATACCGTTACTGACTTTGAGAAACTGTTTTGGGATCCGGCAAAAGAGTTGAAACTATAGGAAAATTCACGCTTGTAAATCCGACGGGGCTTCT
>JBQCFO010000659.1:0-12917 GCA_051959055.1 Ginsengibacter sp.
GCACTTTCATGCACAATAATAAAATCCCATTTTAGTCCCCATCCTGAGCCTGAAAGATCGCGGCCCAGATATCCGTTTCTATAATGATTGCCATAAGCAATTGCGCTCTGATGCTCCATTCCAAGATAAGGCGCGTCTACTAACTTATACCCGTCTTCATAAAAAGGATAGGGGCCAAACCAATATTCAAAAGCTTTCATCATACGGGGCGCGTCTTTAAATTGCTCTTTCGCCTTTGTAAGATTAGAATCAAGCACCCAGTAATCCATCGTTAGGTTTCCTTTTTCACCCTTATATATTTCTCCAAAATGCACAAACTTTCCGATATAAAAAGTGATGTCGTAATTGTTGATGGGGTTTACTACACCCCAATCATAAGTGCTAGTGCCATCTTCATTATTTTTTACATTCCTTAATCTCCCATTGCTAATCGTCATTAAATCAGAGGGAGCTGTGAAATGCATTTCAGCGCTGTCCGGTTCATCGCCCTGATAATCTTTACACGGATACCAAACACTTGCGCCGAAACCCTGGCAGGCAACGGCTATCCACGGATTTCCTGATTTATCCCTTTTCCATACAAAACCTCCATCCCATGGAGCATTTTTTGCTTTACGTGGTTTGCCATGATAATACACAACCAGGTTTGAAATTTCTTTTGATTCTTCAGTAAACGAACTTTTATTTGAATTTTCGCTTTTCAGCATGATCGAGTTTATATCATGTTTTGTGGTTGGCTTGAGTGCACTGTTTTTTAAATAAACAAACCAGGCATTTCCTTCTTTTGTAAAAGAAAGTTTTTCATTTTTAAATGGAAATTTTTCATCACCTGTTTGTAAGAAAATTGAATCAATGATCATTGGTTCCTGCAGATCTATCTGAAAAAAATCCGGATGCTTTTGTTCCAGTTTTTTATAACTGATAATATTATATCCACTGATGCTGCTGTCTTCTAAATTAAATTTTAAATGGAGGTTGTATTTTGTCGCATTCCACCATGATCTTCCCGCGCCGTTACTGCCTCTCAGCGTATCTGCATGGGTAAAGTTTTGTGCAAAAGAAAAATTAAATAAAAGTATCAGGAAACTAAAAACAGGGATTATCTTTTTCATTTACTAAATTTATTTTTTTATAAACAAAGATGAAGTTAAAAAAACAAAATTCGTTACCATTGATGAAATTGCTGAAACAAAATCTGCTTCTTTCTCTTACAGGCTTTATATTTTTTATTTCTTCCTGTTCGCATCACGAAAAAGTGAAAAATATTTTTCATTACAATGAGCAATCCGGAATTGCTACATTGGATCCTGCCTTTGCGAAAAACCAATCCATCATGTGGGCAGTTCACCAACTTTACAATACGTTGGTGGAGATAGATAACAACATGAATCTTGTTCCTTCTCTTGCTAAAAGCTGGGACGAATCGGATGATCATCTCACCTTTACTTTTCATTTGCGAAATGATGTTTTTTTTCAGGACAATGATGCGTTTCCAAACGGAAAGGGGAGAAAGATGACTGCAACAGATGTGGTGTATAGTTTTCAGCGTATTATGGATAAAAATACTGCAAGCAGCGGTGCCTGGATCTTTAATGGAAGAGTAGATTCGATTGAGCCTTTTAAAGCGATTGATGATACCACATTTCAATTGAAGTTATTGACACCTTTTCACCCGATTTTGGGTGTAATGAGTATGCAATATTGTTCGATAGTACCAAAGGAAGTCGTAGAAAAATACGGAAAAGATTTTCGCCGCCATCCCTGTGGTACCGGACCTTTTGGCTTGGTTGCATGGGAAGAAGATCAGGCGATGGTCATGAAAAAAAATCCTAATTATTTTGAAAAAGACAGCACCGGTAACCGGCTTCCTTACCTTAATGGAATCAAGATTACTTTTCTGCAAAACAAAGCAACTGAATTTCTGGAATTTCAGCAAAAACGGCTTGATTTTATTAATGAAATCGATCCTTCTTTTAAAGATGAAGTGCTGACAAAAGGAGGTGAACTCCGTAAAGAATGGAAGGATAAAATTGTATTGGTAAAACATACCGGCCTTACAGTAGAATATCTCGGTTTTTTATGCGACAGCACACTCGACATTGTAAAAAATTCAGTTACAAAGAATCTCAGTATCCGCCAGGCAATCAATTATGGTTTTAACCGGGAAAAGATGATTCTATATATTCGCAATTCTATTGGAACTGCTGCTACCAGTGGATTTGTACCTGCAGGTTTTCCATCTTTTGATTCCGGCAAAGTAAAAGGTTATCATTATGATCCACAAAAGGCTTTGCAATTGCTTAAAGAAGCAGGATATCCAAACGGAGTTGGATTGCCGGCTCTAAAATTACTTACTGTTCCTTTATATGCAGACATAGCTAGTTATATTGCCAATGAATTATTACAAATCGGAATCAAAATAAATGTTGAAGTAGTTCAGAAAAGTTTATTACTGGAGCAAACAGCAAAATCCGAAGCTCTATTTTTTCGTGGAAGCTGGATTGCCGATTATCCGGATGCAGAAAATTTTCTCAGTGTTTTTTATGGAAAAAATCCCGCTCCGCCAAACTATACAAGATATAATAATCCAAAGTTTGATAAATTATATGAAGCGGCTTTATCCGAAAAAAATGATTCTATCCGTTATTCTCTTTACCGCCAGGCAGATCAGATTATGATAAAAGATGCGCCGGTCGTGCCTTTATGGTATGATATGATTATCTGGCTGGTTCAGCCTCATGTCAAAAATTTTGTTCCCAACAGCCAGAATTTATTGGAATTAAGAAGGGTAAAGCTGGAGGAGTAGCGATAGCTTAGGAAGTTTAGCAGGGTGTAGGAAGTTTAGAAGTGTTAAGGAATCAAAATCGAAATCTCCATTATTTGTTGTTTTACTGTCCAATTAAAAAAAACAGCAAAACTAACCGCCATGCATACACGAGACGAAAAAAAATCTTATTTGGATTTTTTACACAAAACTTCTATCGCTTTCTTTTGTTAGCCACATGTTTTTTAGCCATATGGCTTTTTGCAGCGCTCTTTTTTGCTACAGGTTTATGTGCCTTCTTTTTTACAACTCTTTTAGCAGGCAGGTTATTATTTGCTTCTTCATTTTCTTCCGGGGCAGGTGCAATTCCCGAATCAAAAATGCTTTCCAAATCCTTTGAGTGATAGATATTCGCATTGTATTTATTTCCCAAAACAATAATCGTTACAGAATCCTGTATCATCCTGATAAAAGAGGTATTGTTACCGTGCCACCACCCATTATGATATACTACTTTTTTGCCGTTGGGATATACATTCATTCTCCATCCATAACCATAATTCCTGACTCCGGGCTTTTCATTACTGTATGGTGTAAACGCTTTTTCCAACGTTTCTTTGCTAAAAATCTGGTTGGTGTACATTGCCTGGTCCCATTTTAAAAGATCTTCAGGAGTACTGTAAATATTTTTATCGCCAATGCCACAATCCAGGAAAGTAAATGCTTCCTGCCTGCCACGGTAATCATAAGAAGGCATGGCAGTGGCGCTGTCGCCAATGTTATAAACATAGGTATCTTTCATCTGCAATGGTGTAAAAAATTGTTGTTGTAAAAAAGCAGCATAAGACATGCCGGATGCTTTTTCAATAATCAAGCCGAGCAAGGCATAATTGGTATTGCAATAAGTAAAATGTGTATCAGGAGCGGTAGCTGCAGGCTTATATTTTACCAGGTAATCAAGCACATCCTGGTTGGAACAATGTTGTTTTTTATCCCAGCCCAATTGTTCCATAAAATATAAATAATTGGGTAAGCCGCTTCTGTGATCAAGAAGGTCTTTTACTTTTACATTATCATAAGGAAAATTTGGAAAAAACTTTTTAATGTCATCATCCAATGCAAGCTTTCCCATCTGCGCCAGTTTTAAAGTAGCCATGGCGGTAAACGTTTTTGAAACTGATGCAAGATGAAAAGCGCTATGTTTGGTAAGTGAATCTTTTTTCTGAAGATTATAATATCCATGATAATCTTCGAATAATATCTGTCCTTTTTTGGCAACCAATATCGCGCCATTGAAACCGGTACGTAACAATTTTTTTTCATAAAAATCCTGTACCTCATTGTGATATCGTTCAAATTCATCTTTGGCAAGATTGCCCGGAACAGGCGCTACATAACCGGTAGAATCTTTATGCACTCTATTTGTTTTAACAGAACTGGAACCGCAGGAAGAGAGAAGAAAAAAGAAAAGAAAGGAAGAACAAAAAAAATTTATCAGTTTCATCAAAAATATTTCAGGGATTTAGGAGCTATATTTGCAATATTACATTACTATTTTAATATGCCGGAGAAAAAAATTACCAGTTATCCTAAAGAAAAAATAAATATTCTTTTTTTAGAAAACATTAGCAAAACCGCTGCCCAAAAGTTTATGGATGCAGGTTATACTTCTGTAAAAAGAGTGGCAGGAGCGATGACAGAAAATGAACTTATTAAAGAAATTAAAAATGTTCACCTGCTTGGAATCCGTTCTAAAACAAAAGTGACAAAAGAAGTTTTAAAGAATGCTTCCAGGCTACAGGCGATTGGATGTTTTTGCATTGGAACAAGCCAGGTAGATGTTGAAACTGCGACTGAAAAAGGTATTCCCGTTTTTAATGCCCCTTACTCTAATACACGCTCAGTGGCCGAATTAGTAATGGCTGCTTCCATCATGTTGATCAGGAAAATTCCGGACAAAAATAAATCGGCCCATGAAGGAATCTGGTTAAAAGATTCTACAGGAAGTCATGAACTCCGGGGAAAGACTTTGGGTATTGTTGGTTACGGAAATATTGGCTCGCAGGTAAGTGTGCTTGCAGAATCATTCGGTATGAAAGTTATTTTTTATGATGCGGAAACCAAAATGCCACTGGGCAATGCAGAAAGTAAAAAAACATTGAAGGAGGTCTTAAAAGTTGCAGATATTGTTACCCTTCATGTACCGGATCTTCCTGGTACAAAAAATCTTATCAATAAAAATAACATTCCTTTTTTCAAAAAAAATGCAATCCTTATTAATTATGCCAGGGGCAAGGTTGTTGATTTGGAAGCCTTAAAAGAAGCGTTACAAAATAATGATTTGGGAGGCGCAGAAATTGATGTGTATCCTGAAGAGCCGGTAAAAAACGGCGATAAATTTTTTACACCTTTGCAAGGAGTAAGTAATGTAATTTTAACGCCACATATCGGTGGTTCTACAGAGGAAGCACAGGCAAATATTGGGGAAGATGTAAGTAACAAATTGTTTAATTTTTTGGAAAAAGGAATTTCAACAGGATCTCATTCTGTTCCTCCTCTAAATCTTCCGCCGCAGGAAAACACGCACCGGATATTGCATATTCATAGAAACGTTCCAGGTGTTTTGTCGCAAATAAATACGCAATTATCTTCTCATAAAATTAATATTCTTGGACAGTATTTAAAAACAAATGATGAGATCGGATATGTAGTGCTGGATGTAAATAAAAACCTGTCAAAGGAAGCCCTGGAATTGTTGAAGGAAGTAAAAGAAACAATTAAGGTAAGATTATTGTATTGATGTTTTCAGCCTGATTCTTTCTTCTTGTTACTTGCCACCTGAATCTTGAATCTCACTAAAATGAAAACACATTTATTACGCGCAGAATGGAATAACATATTAATGGCAAATTATGCTGTTCCCAAAGAACTGTTATTGCCTTATGTTCCTTATAAAACAGAACTTGATTTTTTTGAAGGCGAAACCTATGTAACTCTTTCCGGATTTATGTTTCTCAATACCCGGATGCTCGGATTTGACATTCCTTTTCACAGCAATTTTGAAGAAGTAGCTCTTCGGTTTTATGTAAAATCAAATCATTCTTTTGATGCTAAAAGAGGGGTCGTTTTTATAAAAGAAATGGTACCAAAATATGCTATTACTTTTCTTGGCAATACTGTTTTTGGACAAAACTATACCACATTGAAAATGAAAAATTTTCACCAGGATATGGGAGATTCAATGCAAACAGGATATGAATGGAAATACCAGGATAAATGGAATAAATTAACGGCAAAAGCGGGAAAAAGATCAACCCCAATCCGGCAAAATAAATTTAATGAATTTATTGCGGACCATTATTATGGTTATAGAAAAAATGGTGAAACAAAAACGTACCAATACGAAGTGGAACATGAGGTTTGGGAAACATTCAAAGTGATTGAGTATGTGATTGATTGTGATTTCGGTTCCTTGTTTGGAAAAGAATTTTCTATTCTGAATGAAGCTAAACCCGATTCGGTTTTTATGCTAAAAGGCTCAGAAATCAGGATTCATCAACGAAAACTTTTGGAGTAAATAATTGTATTTTATTGAAAAACAGAAATATTAAATATTTCTTCGTTTACTGTATGACTTGTGGTTCATTTTCGACGAATTAAGTCCCTTTTGAAAGGTGTATTCTGTCAAATTCATTTAATAATTTTTTTGCTCTTACTTTAAATGCCGGCGTTTGATGGGGTGACTGATCAGCAATAAGTAATTTTATTTCAGGAATTATTTGAGGGTATTTTTTTGCAAGTTTTCCTAAAACTGTCAGCGCAAATGCTTTTATTGCCACTGCTTCTGTTGGCGATTCTGCGTAATTAAAACAAATTTGCATAACGGCACCTTCGTGTTCTTCAGGAATTTTTATTGCTTGTAAAAGCCTTACCGTATTTCGTTTGATGGAATCATGAATATTTTGCTTTTGTAAATTTTTGGTTAATTTATCAAAATTACTTTCCATAAATTCCGGATGGGCAATCACACAATAGCTCATTGGCCATGCAGCACGTTGCGTTACTCTATATTCATCATGTAGAAATAAATCAAACAATTGATTGAATCTGGAAATATCACTTCCGATCCATTCAACAATCGTTTTACAGTTTTCTTTGGTGTGCTCTTTTAAGATTTGATTCCGGAGATGCATTGCATATTGTGAATTTCAGAAGTTTTATCTTTTCAATTTCAAATTGTATTCTTTCAATAATTCAACCATCTTCCTCACTGCCTCTTCATTCACAGAAACCTGCCTCAAAGATTCATTCATGGAAGAATTGATATAATGCATTTTGCTTTCTTCAGAAAAACCTGCCGAGCTGTGAAACTCAGTAGCCCCGGTACCTTCAGCAATTTCAATGAGATTTTCAGCAGTAACGCCCGAGCCTGGCATGATGATAATTCTGTCACCCGATTGTTTAATTAACTGACAAAGAAGTTCTAAACTTTCAATTGCTTTTGGTTTTAATCCTGAAGTTAAAATCCTTTCAAATCCCAATCCGATAATATCTTCCAATGCTTCGAAAGGATCTGCAACTCTGTCAAACGCCCGATGGAAAGTAGCTTCCATGGGATAGGCGATTTCAATTAATTCCTTACATCTCTTTTTTTCAACTTTGCCGTCTGTTGTTAAAATGCCGGTTACAATTCCGTCACATCCAAGTTGTTTACAAACGGCCACATCATTTTTCATGATTTCAAAATCGTCATCACTGTATAAAAAATCTCCACCACGCGGACGAATCATTACATACAAATCAATTTGTAATCTTTCTCTTGCAGCTTTTATAAATGCATAGGAGGGAGTGGTGCCACCTTCTCCGGGTCCTGCACAAAGCTCAATTCTGTTTGCTCCTGCTTCCTGGGCAGCAATACAACTTTCAATATTAAAACCAATAATTTCTAATTTATAATTCATAAGGTTGCGAAAGTACAATATATAAATGCTTTGAAGTAACCAATCGTTCTAAGCAAAAATTGATACCCCGACTGAATCACGAAACCCGGTTATGATTTCTGCGCAAATCTTTTATATTCAGCGAAATACTCATCGTAAGACTGAATAGAAAAACGATGAGCGTGGCATCATCCACGAGGTTCTCGGGAAAACGAATGCCGGTAAGTTTCAAAATCAGAAATTGGATATAAGAGGGGGTTTGATCCTGAAATCCTAAATGCTCTCGTACCTCCCAATGCCACTGAGTACATAAACAAAAACCCCATCCATACCAGATTCCTAATATAAACCAGGAAAAAGCTGTTAAAAGAAGCGTGAGGAGATTCCATTTTCTGGTTTTCCGAAACATCCAGCCAACAATATTAAAAATTGTGAAGCAGGTGTGAAACACAAAGAAAAATATGTTCAGCGATTCGTACCACATTTCAAAAAGTTGTGTATAAAAACCGGCGTCCAGCAGACTAAAATATATTTCCGCATACTGTGAACAGAAGTCAGGGGTGCTTCTTCAAATGCCTTTACTAAGTAACTCCCAAATCAAAAAAATATTTAGCAGGAATAATTTTTTCTTCTCCATTACTTTTCACTGCAAATACAAAACCTTTTTGAACTGCATAAGCGCCATATTCGCCTTTTTTATTCAATGCTAAAAAACCAACCTGCAATGTTTTCGCTCTTTGCATATCCCTATTGATGATTCGCTCAATTGCTTTTTTACAAGCTGCTTCAGGTGATAAGCCATGACGCATGTATTCGACTACCACATGTGTTCCGCAAATGCGCATTACTTCTTCGCCAAGGCCGCTTGAAGTAGCCGCACCTACTTCATTATCTACAAACAATCCTGCACCAATAATGGGAGAATCGCCAACTCTTCCATGGATTTTAAATGCCATGCCGCTTGTGGTAACAGCGCCGCTCATATTTCCCGAGGCATCAATTGCTACCAATCCCATCGTATCATGATTTGGAGAACCATCGTCAAAAAATGGTGGCGCAAAAGGTCCGTTGTTTTTTTTATTTTCAATATTTATTTCCGGTTTGTATTCACTTTTTTTCAACCAGTTTTGGTATGCTTCTTTTGCCGGCAAAGAAAGTTCTTTCGGTTCTTTTTTAAATCCATTTTCGATTGCAAATTGTTGGGCACCATCACCTACCAGCATAATATGAGGGGTTGTTTCCATTATTTTTCTTGCTACCGAAACCGGATGCTTTATTTGTTCAATGGCACCTACAGAACCGCAATTGGCATGCTCGTCCATAATGCATGCATCAAGTGTTACAATGCCGTCCCTGTCCGGATATCCGCCAAGACCAATGCAGCAATCTATCGTGTCTTCGACATACCTGGCACCAGCTTCTACCGCATCCAATGACCGGCCGTTTTTTGATAAAATTTTCCAGGCTTCCGCGTTTACTTCTTTACCATTATTCCAGGTAGAAACTACAATTGGTTTCGTTTGTGCGTTGCCGTTAGTAGCCATATTTTTTAAAGAAAGTAAGGGAGCAGCAAGTGTTGAAAGTTGTAAAAATTTTCTTCTGTTCAGCATCATAATTATTTTTTCAAATGTAAATAAGAATGAAAGAAAAATGTTGTTATTTTCCTCCGGCCGGGACGCTTCCCTTTGGTGAGCTGAACGATGCTTAAAATTTTAAACGAATCTTGATTTATTTTCCAAACATTAAAAACACTTTTTGTTTCATTATTTTTATAGAATAATTTGATTTTTTTTTTAAAATATTTATCAATTTTCATTTGCAATTTTATTAGATGGCTTTATTGGAAAGAAGACTCAGTTTAACGCAGGCATCGGCCATTAATATGATTGATATGGTTGGCATTGGACCATTCATCACTTTACCGATGGTAATTGGAATGATGAACGGACCGTATTTTTTATACGCCTGGATTGCAGGAGCTTTTTTATCGGTTGTGGATGGGATGGTTTGGAGCGAACTCGGAGCAGCATTTCCAAGAGCAGGCGGCAGTTATAATTTTTTAAAAGAAGCATATGGAAAAAATGGCGCGGGCAAAATGATGAGCTTTTTATTTGTTTGGCAAACCATGATACAAGCCCCGCTGGTCATAGCTTCTGCCGCAATTGGCTTTGCTAAATATTTTTCTTTTATAGTGCCGCTTACAAATGTTATGGAAAAATTAGTGAGTGGAGGTGTGGTTCTTTTGATTGTGATTTTATTATATCGTAAAATAGAAGCGATTGGCAAAATCAGTATTTTTTTATGGACTGGCGTTATTATTACCATGTTCTGGATCATTGGTGGTGGAATCATTCATGGTAATTTTTTAGCTCCCGTCAGAAATATCAATTCCGGTTTAACCGTTGATTATGCTTTTGTAACTGCTATTGGTTTTGCGAGTGTTAAATCTGTATATAGTTATTTAGGTTATTACAATGTTTGCCATCTCGGAAGTGAAATAAAAAATCCGTCGAAAAATATTCCGCGAAGCATCTTCATTTCTATTGCCGGAATTGCTGTTTTGTATTTACTGATGAACGTTAGTGTGGTGAGTGTTATTCCGTGGCAACAGGCAAAAGAAAGTGAATTTGTTATCAGTGAGTTTATGGAAGTGCTGATGGGACATACAGCCGCAACCATTATTACCTGTCTGATTTTGTGGGTTGCTTTCGCTTCTGTATTTTCTGCAACGCTGGGCTATAGCCGCATTCCTTATGCCGCCGCTGAAGATGGAGAATTTTTTAGAATTTTTGCAAAGCTTCATCCTACAAAGAATTTTCCGTACATATCCCTTTTATTTCTTGGTATTGTTGCCTTCATTTTCAGCCTGCTTTTTAAATTAAGCGAAGCGATCAGTGCTATTCTTGCCATGCGGATTATGATCCAGTTTATCGGTCAGGCAGTTGGCTTATTAATTTTGCGAAGCAAAAAAAATAAAACAGATTTTCCGTACAAAATGCCTTTGTTTCCATTGCCGGTTTTCGTTGCAATTTCGATGTGGTTTTTTATTCTGATCTCAACCGGAAGCAAATTAATGTTGAGTGGGCTTGTTGTGATTTTCCTGGGAGCAATTGTTTATTTTATTAAAGCGAAGATTCAAAAGGAATGGCCTTTTCTTAATTAACAGATTAGTACATCATCAAATCAGCAGATCAACTCATTACCTTATTCTTCAACTGTAAGATCTCCTTATTCATTTCGTCAATCTTTTCCAATAAATGATTTATCGTTTCAATTCCTTCTAAATTAATATCAAGATCATAATGCAGCCGTACAAACTTTTCCAATTTTTGCAATTCATCTGCCGGAATGAAAGTATGCTGCTCAACTGCTGTAACCCTTATCAATCCTGAATCTTCTAATGAACTGATAAAAGAATATTCAATATTATGATACAGGCAAAAGTCTTCGGCCGGTATTAATTCATCGTTTTCCATATCAAAAGATTTATGAGGATAATTTTGATAATTCGGTAAAAATATCTTTTTGTTTCTGGGTTAAATTGGTCGGCAATTTCACATCCCACGTGATATACAAATCTCCAAACTGTCCTTCTTTTTTATAAACCGGAAAGCCTTTTCCTTTCAGTCGTATCTTGGTCCCATTCTGTGTTTCAGCATTTACCTTTAATTTTATTTTACCACTTAAAGTATCTATTGTTTTTTCGCCACCAAGCAAGGCGGTGTATAAATCAATATCCTCATTTTTAAATAAATCGTTTCCTTCTCTTCTGAATTCTGTGTTATTATTGATTACAAAAGTGATAAATAAGTCACCATTAGGTCCGCCGTTTGCACCCGGGCTTCCATAACCGTTTAATTTTATTTGTTGTCCATTTTCAACTCCGGCAGGAATGGTAATGCGAACATTTTTTCCATTGATCGTTAGTGTTTGTTTGTGGGTTGTGTAAGCATCAGTTAAAGAAAGTTCCAACTCTGCATTATAATCCTGGCCGCGGTATTTTGCCTGGTTTCTTCTACCTCTTGCTCCACCAAAAAGTGATTCAAAGAAATCTGAAAAGCCACCTTCTTCACCTCCTGAATAAGTATATTCTCCGCCTCCAAAATTACCAAAGCCTCCACCACCAAATCCACCAGCAGCCTGTTGTTGTTGCCTTGCCTGTTCATATTGATCCGCATGTTTCCAGTTTTCGCCATACTGATCATATTTTTTTCTTTTTTCAGCATCGCTCAATACTTCATTTGCCTCATTGATCTGCTGAAATTTTTTGTGTGCTTCTTTATCGTTCGGATTTACGTCCGGGTGAAATTTTCTCGCCAGTTTACGATACGCTTTTTTGATATCTTCTGCAGAAGCATTTTTTGCTACTCCCAGTGTTTTATAATAATCAACAAAATCCATTTTCTTATTTTAGCTTTGAAAATATTTTCGATAAAATTAAGCGTTATCAAAATAAAACAACACTATTAAAATTATTCATATTGCCCATCTATTGGTTGGAGAGGACACCCACCAGGGGGCCGAATAAAATTAAGCGTTATTAAAATAATATTTTGAAATTGACCATATTTGTTTGTTTACTGTTTCTCTCTCCCTCAAAATTAATACCTCAATTTCTGTCGCTGAAATAAAGAAAAATTAATGAAAAAATTTCCACTGTTTATCTTGTTTCTTTCTGCTTCATGTATAGCCCCTCGGGTAAGTATCACGAATACGAATGCAACAAACAATCTGGTAATTGATGGAAAAACTTTTGCTACGGCTTATCAGCAAAGAGCGGCTGAATATAAAGCGCTTTGTTACCAGGCTTTTAATCTCGCTCATTTGAAGATTGAACAATTTAATCGTGAAAGATCTCCAAAACCAAAAGCGATCATGACCGATATTGACGAAACGATTCTAAACAACAGTCCTTACCAGGCGCATCAATTGCTACAGGGAAAAGATTATGATGCGTCTTTATGGAAAGAGTGGACTGCAAAAGGAGAAGCGGATACGATTCCTGGTGCTTTGCATTTTTTGCAATTCGCCTCGGCTGCCGGAATTGAAATATTTTATGTAACCAATCGTGAAGAAGATGAACGGGACGGAACGTTGAAAAATCTGAAAAAATTTAATTTTCCTAATGCAGATAATGAACATTTATTATTAAAAGGAAATACATCTTCTAAAGAAGCAAGGAAAAATTCTATTGCTGAAACACATTCCATCAT
>JBQCFO010000660.1:0-2470 GCA_051959055.1 Ginsengibacter sp.
ACTGTTTTATTAAATTTGCAGCCAATATATTGCGGAGGTGGCGAAACTGGTAGACGCGCTACTTTGAGGTGGTAGTGCCCGAAAGGGCTTGGGAGTTCGAATCTCCTCTTCCGCACTTTTCTCAAATAGAATTTTATTCTAATAAGGTCGTGTAAGGATTTTATACTGGCTCACAATTCTAACTGTTATCCACTGCTTCCTTAAAATATTGCGACAGACAAAATAAAAAGTCTGATTATTTGTGCTTTTGCTGTGCAATCAAACCATATGCTTTCCTGTTTTTTAGGCACCAAAAAAATACTATCTAAATTCCTTCAATAACAGCAGAAAATTGCTCTCATAAATTATTATACACTATCAAAAAAAGGCATCAATAATTTCCTGTTAAGTCCGTATATCATAACTTTAAATTTCTTAAAAAAATCGGTCAGCTTTAAAAAATAAATCCATAAATTGTAAATTTGCAGAAGAATTAATTATGAACGCGACAGAACCTTACAAAGCAGAATCGGAAGAGGCAGACCTCCTTGTGGCAGATGGGAACCGTTACCAGTTGGTGGTTTGGAACGACGAGGTAAATACTTTTCAATGGGTAATTGAAACCCTCGTAGAAGTTTGCGGCCACACACCCGAACAGGCTGAACAGTCTGCCATGATAATCCATACAAAAGGCAAATACGCCGTAAAAGAAGGCGCTTATAATGTGCTAAAACCCATGCGCGACACAATTGTGGATCGCGGCATTAACGCAACCGTTGAGGAGCTTTCTGAAAAATAATCAACCTTTCTTTTTTAAAATTTGCTGGCTTGGATCAAGAAACCATTTATGATTTTCCGCAGTCGAAGGGAAACGAAGATGGCCTTGTTGCCACGGGAGGAAATCTTTCGCCGGGAACTTTATTTAACGCCTATTCCAAAGGGATTTTCCCATGGTATGAAATTGGCGGAATTGTTTATTGGTTTTCACCTGATCCACGCTTTGTTCTTTTTCCCCATAAACTCAACATAAGCCACAGTATGAGAAGTGTTCTCAATAAAAACACATTTCAATTTAGTGTAGATAAAGCCTTTGGGCAAATAATTGAAAAATGCAGGACAATAAAAAGGAATGGAGAAGACGGAACCTGGATTAGCGACGATATTCAAAATGCTTATATCCGGCTTTTCAATTGCGGTTTGGCGCACAGCGCCGAAGCCTGGCAAAATAACCGGTTGGTTGGAGGGCTATATGGCGTTTTGCTGGGAAAAGTTTTTTTTGGAGAAAGTATGTTTGCCGAAAAAAGCAACGCGAGCAAATTTGCTCTTATAAAGTGGACTGAGGAGTTGATGAGACAGGGAATTCAATTAATAGATTGCCAGGTTTATACAAAACATCTGGAAAGCATGGGCGCCGGGTTTATTTCCGGTGCAGAATTTAAATTAATGTTGAAAAAATTTATCCGGTAATGAAGATTTTATTCTTGACTATGGCAGGCCTGTTGATGGCCGCTTGCAATTCTACTCATAAAATTAAACCGTCATCTATGACATTTTCAAAAAACAAGGTGATTGCACACAGAGGGGCATGGAAACAAAATCATATTCCTGAGAATTCTATCGCTTCATTGAAAGAAGCGATACGCCTCGGTTGTGAAGGTTCTGAAACGGATATCCATATGACTGCTGACAGTTTTTTAGTCATTAATCATGATAATGAATGGGGCGGCATTACTATTCAAAAAAATACATTGGCGGAAGCGAGAGCAAAGAAACTCTCTAATGGAGAATCGCTGCCGCTGCTGAAAGATTTTTTATCTATTATAAAACAACAGCAGCATACAAAACTGATATTGGAAATAAAGCCTTCGGTAAAGGGAAGAGAATGGGCGGAGGCAACGGTACAAAAAGTGGTTGAAATGGTTCAAAAAATGAAGGTGCGGCCCTGGATTGTTTATATCAGTTTTGATTATGACATGCTGAAGCAGGTTTTAAAGTTGGATGCTTCTGCAAATACCCAATACCTGAATGGCGACAAAGACCCGGCACAATTAAAGAAAGATGGAATAAAAGGCTTGGATTATCATTACTCAGTTTTTCAAAAACATCCCGAATGGATACAATCAGGAAAAGAGAATGGCATTGATTTGAATGCCTGGACAGTAAACGATGAAAAAACCATGAATTGGTTTTTGCAAAATGATTTTGATTTTATCACCACCAACGAACCTGAATTGTTGTTTAAGGTGATTGATGAATTCAGGCAAAAAAAATAATTATCTGCCTGCAATTTCTTCCGGCAGGCATAAAGAAAAGCTGCTTTTAAAATAGTCGTTTTTTTTCTAATATTTAGCAAAAGGAAAATGTATATTTGATAAGAAGATTTTTAGCTATGCGAAAAATCGTAGCCATATCATTTCTTTTTATTTTCCTGTTTCAAAAGAAAACTTTCGCCCAATTCTACAAGCAGTTGGACAGCCTTTGTGTAATGTGT
>JBQCFO010000661.1:0-4501 GCA_051959055.1 Ginsengibacter sp.
ATTCCCGACTTAATTTCTGCCAGGCTTCGTGAGATTTCTGCGAGCGCCGCATAGTGACGTGCATTCGTGACCACTACATTCTCATTATTGAGCGAAGCGCCGCCAGCCATGGCAAACAGAATATCTTTCAATTCTTCAATCCCCGTTCCTTCTTTGGCAGAAATAAAGATCTCATTTGCCAAAGCAGCATTGGGCTTTCCGCTTAGAACATCTGCCTTGTTTCCCACAGAAATTACATTTGTATTCTGCTGCTTTATTTGGTCAATGATGTCTATAACCGGATCGGCCTGCATTTCATTCGCATCAAATACATACAATACGATATCCGCTTCTTTTATTTTTTCCTTACTTTTTAGCACGCCCATGTTTTCAATAATATCAGAAGAATGCTCGCGGATGCCGGCGGTATCTATCAGCCTGAAAAGTATTCCGCCTATATTGATGACTTCTTCGATGGTGTCGCGTGTGGTGCCGGCTATGTCACTCACTATTGCCCGGTTTTCATTCAATAAAGTGTTTAGTAAAGTAGATTTTCCGGCATTGGGTTTTCCCACAATCGCCACGCTCACGCCATTTTTGATCACATTCCCCAGCTTAAAAGATTCCAATAGCCCACTCACTGTTTTAGAAATATTTTCAATAAGAAAAGAAAACTGGCGGCGATCTGCAAATTCTACATCTTCTTCGCTAAAGTCCAGCTCGAGTTCTATTAGTGAAGAAAATTTGATCAGCTCTTCGCGCAGGGAATGAAGCACTTTTGAAAAGCCGCCACGCATGTTTTTCAATGCAGTATTTTGAGCAGCCCTGGTATTGCTGGCTATTAAATCGCCCACGGCTTCTGCCTGCGTAAGATCCAATTTTTTATTCAAAAAAGCTCTTTGGGTAAATTCGCCCGCCTTTGCCAACCGGGCTCCGTTGCGAATGAGTGCATCCAATACCTGTTGCTGCACAAAGGGCGAACCATGGCAGCTGATTTCAATAACGTCTTCGCCGGTATAGGATGCCGGTTGTTTAAACAAGGAAATTACCACTTCATCCAGTACATTTTGTCCTTCCTTTAAGTAACCAACGTGAAGTGTATTGGCAGCTTGTTTTTTTAAATCTTTTGAAGGAAACAGCTTCTGAACTATATCAAATGATTGCTCACCACTTAATCGCAGCACTCCAATAGCGCCAATTCCAGGCGGTGTGGCAATGGCAGCAATGGTATCATTCCAACCTGATAATTTACTTTGCATCCTGTAAAGATAAGTTGCATTGGTTGATACTTTATTGTACATGCCATTGTGAAACAGGAATTGCAATTATTTGTCTTTTTGCCGGATAAAAAAGTAGACGTTCTTTTCAACATCTCCTTTTTGTTTTTATCAAATTATCTACTGGTTTGGATTCTGTAAAGTTACCGGCTGAATACGATAGGCGTTTACAAATCGTCCGTTTTGCTGTGCCGGAATCCACTTTGGTCCTTTTCTGATCGCATTCACAGCAATCTCTGCAAGTTTGCTTCCTTTCATCGTCGTTGCCTGTACATCGCTCACTTGCCCTGTCTTATCCACTATAAATCTTACGACACAGGTTCCAAAGTCAGCATCAGTAAAGTCTTCAAGTTGCGACAGAATTCCTTTTCTTATATACCGCAACCAACCTTCCGCACCTCCCGGAAAAGACGCTTCAATCTCTACGGGAACAAAAGTTGAATCCTCGGCCTTATGCCTTGTTACCGGAGCCAAAGCAACGTTTGTACCCACTACTTCTTCGGGCGGGTTGATTATCCCGATAGGTTTTGGTCCTTCTACGGTATGGTCGTCAATTCTTGCATTTTCTATTTGTTTTAAGTCCGGTGGCGGGTCAATAACTAATAGATCTTTTACAATTCGTGGAGTGGTAACCTTTACGGAAGCGGTATGCACTATTGATGGCAATTTAGTCAGCGCTTTTGGCTGTTCATCAACGATTTTTTGCAAAGTTCTTTCGCTGGAAATCAGCGGGATTATTGCCCTATCTTTTGTGAAACTATTGATAACCGCCTGGCTGATTATCAATATCACTACGAGCGCCATCATAAAAAACAGTGCCATGGTCATACGCCGGTTATAGGTTTTGCGTAAATCATAAGCGCCATACGCTTTATTTTTCCCATCAAACAAAATTTCAAGTAAGCTTGATTGTAAAATTTGATTTGCTTCCATAACGTTATTTTTTTATTTAGATTCTATAATGAAAGAATTTCCATAAAAAAATTTTAAGGTGGCAAAATAATAATCAGCGATATTTATTTGTTTACTGAATGCGAATAAAATAGTTTTAGCAAAGTGTAATCCACAGGACAATGTCAAGCTCAAGCGAAAAATCAATAACACGATTATAGAAATCAATTCCATCTTTATTCAAATCTCCGATACCATTGGGGAAAATGCGGCTCCATGAAATAGAAAAGCGATGATTCGGAATGTTCAGCACATTCATCAGATATATATCTTTTGAGAAGCGGTTGTAAAAATCGCATGCAACATCAGCGTTTTGATTCCGGAATATTTTATTTTTTTGCTTTACGAAAACATCCAAGATTGATTTGCCTTTTGAGTGCATATCATATCCTCCTTCTATCTGGTAGGCGGCGGTAGAAACTCCCCAGGTAAAATCTTTACCAAAATCATTTTTGCTAAACGACATCGTTAATTAAGATTTTGAGGGAGATTATTTCCGGTAATTCCTTTTCTTAATTTTTTGTAGGAATAAGGGATGGCGCCAGGCACCACCTGGTATACATCACGAATAGAAGCATCATTGTCAAAAATTTCATCGATTACCTGTTGTGTGATATCCGGAAAATCAACAGGAATTGTTTTACCGGTTTTTGTCCATTTCTCAATTTTCTTTATGTGAGAAGATCGCAATTTTTTCAAAACCGGCACACCCATTTTCTTAAGGGCTGCTGCATTGCATTGTTGTTCGTATTGCCCTTTCATAGGTATCACCATTAATTTCTTTTTAAGAAATAAGGCTTCAGCAGGTGCTTCAAAACCTGCACCACACAAAACGCCGGAAGAGGAAGCCATACTTTTTATAAAAAGATCGTTATTGATAGGGAAAAGAATAATATTTTTTTCCGCGTATGATTTCCTGGAATTTTTTGAAAAAACCTGCCATTCCACATCAGTTATTTTACTCAGAACTTTTACGATCTTTTTATCGCTATATGCGGGAAGGTAGACGGTATAATGTTTTTTATTCCGGATTGTTGCCTTGCGGATTTCAGCACGGATCACATGAGTAAAAATTTTTGAATCATATTGTTTGAAATAAAATCCGTAATGAACGGTGGCAGGCGCATAATTTTTGGCAATCAATTTTCCAACCGGATCAAAGTTATCCGGATGAGGTGACTTTTTATTCAGAACTGCCGACTGGTGGCTTAATGCGATACAAGGTTTGCGTTGCAGCCGGCACGCCCATGAACTAACAGGTTCAAAATCACTGATCACTATATCATAGTCATTAACAGGAAGCCTTTTTATCTCATGGTAGAATCGTTTCAGCTTTGCTTTTTTGTAAGTGGCGGCCAGGTCAATACCTCCTTTTTTGCCAAACACAAAACTCATTCCTTCCAACCTGTACTTTACAGGATAAGCAAGTTCTACATCTGATTCGGTGCCCCACATATCAATAATATCGCCGTTAAGGATCACTGTTTTAGGTTTGATGCTTTTCAGGTAACGGAGAAGTTGTGCCGCATGGCAACCAAAAGTTCCCAGGTGTATATCGCTTAGCACCAGCACTTCGATCTTTCTTTTTTTGTCCATTTTGAGTTTATGGTTTGTAAAATTTTAAAGGAGAGCAAAAGGAAGAAAAGCGACCCAGGAGCAACTTGCTCAGAAGACTTTGAATGAAAAATCGGATGGTTTTCATACGCTTCAATTTATACATGCAAATCAAAGTCATCAATATAACTAAATCTAAGCAACCGTTAAGAAATCATTAAGTGTGAGGGGTGGAAATCCTGCAGAAATAAACAAACAGCACGAATAATAAAAATTAGTTTTTCCGTAAAAGAATGCTATTCCTTGTTGTAAATCTCCGTTTGCTTCTGCGGATAAAATATCTAAGTCATTACAATCCCGGTGGCACAATGCCGATGAGAACATCATTGCAAGGCGCATAAAAAACATTTTATCGTTTACTGCCAATTCCCCTTGTGCCGTGGCAATCTCATCTTTCAAACGCAAATGCCCATTAGAACGTCATTATAAGGCGCATAAAAAATATTTAGAATAATAAACTATTGCCGCAAATTGCCGCGAATCTTTAGTGTTATGTGAATTTTTTTAAGCCTGAAAGGCTGATAGGATTATAGAAATATCGATTTCGAATATTTTAAATACCGAAGGGATGACATTTCACCCCTGCCCGTTTGGTCAGGCGGGCTTTCAGGGTTTTAAAGCCGGTTAAAATGATTGCTATAATCATTTCATCCCCTCGGGATTTGAAAAGCTACTGTTCA
>JBQCFO010000662.1:0-23216 GCA_051959055.1 Ginsengibacter sp.
GTATTTTTTCCATCGCCGCCGGTACCAACAATGTCTATAACGTTGTGTTCATCGAGGCTTACAGGCACACACAATTCCATCAGCGCATCGCGAAAGCCAAGCAATTCCGCAATCGTAATGCTGCGCATTAAATAGACTGTAGTGAAAGAAGCTATTTCAGGATCAGAATAAATCCCTTTGGAAATATTCAACAAAACTTCTTTTGCCACTTCGCGTGATAATGTTTTATGTTCAAATAAATATTGTAAAATCTTTTTCATAAAATAAAAATGTGATTGGTGATTAGTGAATAGTGAATGGGTAGGTCATCAATCCAACAATAGAACAATTCAGCACTTCAACAATTAATAATTTAATCATTCAATAATTAATAGACCAGCCAATTCCTCATCATCTGCTCCCCCATCGGCGTTAATACACTTTCGGGATGAAACTGAACTCCCTGAACATCAAATTTTTTATGCCGCAAGCCCATAATGTACCCGTTTTCGTCTTCAGCAGTTATTTCTAAATCTTCCGGAAAACTTTCTTTACTCACAATCCATGAATGATATCTTCCTACTTCAATCTCACCTGGTAATGATTTAAAAATATCGTTATTGACAACTTTCCTTTTTTCATTTACTCTAATTTTTGTAGCCACTCCGTGATAAACATTTTTCAAATTTTCAAGTTTACCACCGAAACTTTCTGCTATTGCCTGTTGCCCCAAACATACACCCAATATGGACTTTGAAGATGCGTATTCTTTTATCAATGATAACAGCAATCCTGATTCACAAGGAAGCCCGGGCCCGGGTGACAAAATAATTTTATCATAATCCTTTACTTTTTCAAGAGTAATTTTGTCATTGCGAAACACATCTACTTTATCGTGAATTATTTTCTCTACAACATGAACCAGGTTGTAAGTAAACGAATCGTAATTATCAAAAATTAAAATTTTCATAAACTTCTGTTTTTAAATGTTTTCTGCTGAATGGATTGCCGCGGTCAACGCATTCAATTTATTATTCACTTCCTGCAATTCACTATGAGGATTAGAGGCAGCAACGATTCCCGCACCTGCCTGGTAAACCAAACAATTATTTTTACTTAAAAATGTTCGGATCATAATTGCCTGATTTAAATCTCCATTAAAACCGACAAAACCGATACAGCCGCCGTAATATCCGCGGGGAATATTTTCAAATTCATTAATCAGTTGCATCGCTTTATATTTTGGCGCTCCGCTCAAAGTGCCGGCAGGAAAAGTAATTGCCAGCAAATCAAAAGGATTGGTATTTTTTTCAACAGCACCTTTTACTTCGCTCACCAAATGAATAACATGAGAAAAATATTGTACTTCACAAAAGCGGTTCACATGTACATTACTGCACAAACGACTGAGATCATTTCGTGCAAGATCTACCAGCATCACATGTTCAGCGTTTTCTTTTTTATCTTTTAATAATTTTTCTGCCAGTTGTTCATCCTCAGCATCGTTTCCGGTTCTTCTGAATGTGCCTGCAATCGGATGAACCACTGCAACCTGATTTTTAACTTTCAATTGTGCTTCGGGACTGCTTCCAAAAATGCGGTAATCACCATAATCGAAATAAAAAAGATAAGGGCTTGGATTGATATTTCTCAACGCCCGGTATACATTGAATTCATCTCCTGAAAATTGCTGTTGAAATTGCCTGCTCAAAACAATCTGAAAAACATCTCCTCTTTCACATGCCGCAATTCCTTTTTTCACCATCTCAACATATTCCTCATTCGTCAATGAAGACGTTTCATTTTTAATTTTTGCAAAAGGATATGCCGGAACGTCTTTGCTTTTAATAATGCTTTCAATTAAATCAATCTCGCTCTCAATTCCTTTTATATGATTTTCACAGATAAATAATTCATTTTTAAAATGATTAATGGCAATTACGTATTGATAAAGGCGATATCGAACTAAAGGGATATTTGATGTCTGATGTCTGATGTCTGGTGTAAAAAGAATGTCCTCAAAAAATTGAACTGCATCAAAAGTTGTATATCCAAACAAGCCCTGAGCCATGCTTACAGGCATTCCTGCCGGTTCGGCAATATTAAAATGCTGCATAAAATTCCAAATTTCATCTGTAACTTTTGCTGTCGGATTGATGGAAATTTTTTTTGGTTCCTGCAAAGGAAATTTATATTCTATGTCCTCTAAATTTTTGATTTCAATGCCGGCAATCGCATTGATTCCAATAAAAGAAAAACTATTTTCACCTGCATGAAAATCGGCACTTTCCAAAAGGATGGTGTCGCGAAAACGATCCCGCAGCCGCAGATAAATTCCAACAGGTGTGTAAACATCTGCAAGTAGTTTTTTGGAAGTAGTAGTTAATTCTATTTTTTTCATAACATAAAAAAAAACCCCGGCTTTAGTGCCGGGGCGTAATATTTATTTTTAAACACAAATAATAGCAAGGCACAATCATCAGATCGTGTGCCACCAGCTATTGTATGTATTGTTGATTTTCATTTGTGAGTGCAAATATGAAATTAAAAATGTTAACCAGCAAATTTTTTTGGTCCTTCGTCAAAAATTGGGGAAACGAAAGAACATGTCGTAATAAGGTTTGACTCATTAGTACCGGGATTATTACTAAGTTTTTAATTATGAGGTTTTAGAAAAAGCCGGCTACAACATTATTACTTAATAACAGAATCGCAAAATCTCTGATTTGCCTTATCACCTTATTTTCCACACAAATGAGGGAGAACTCTTTTTTTAAGATAAAGTAAAGAAAATTATAAAAATTTTGTAGATGCAACTATGGCATGTTTTTTTCAATCTGAAGAGAAAATAATTGCATTGAAACCATTATTATTTGTTGTTTTTCTGCTTAGTTTTTCTTTTGCCAAAGCGCAAAAGATAGATAGTATTTACGTGCATCTTTATACAGATAGTTTGAAGAAAGGCACCTATAATTATATAAATATTGATGGCAAACTGGATAATGGCAGGTTTTTACCTTTAGATTCTTCATACATTAATTTTTCATCTCCTGATGGAAAATTCTATGGCAATTCAATATACCTACTGCCTGATTTTCATAAGGAAAAAGTTCATATTAAAGCTGTGCTGAAATCTAATCCTTCGATGTATAAGGAGTTTGATATTTACATAAAAAAAACACCCGATCCTGATAAGTTGAAAACAATGGATGAGATCATGCAGAAAGGCAAAAAAAGACATTTGTGAATGGCGAATAGTGGACTGGTGAATTGTGAATAGTGAATTCAGAATTAAGAATAGAGAATTGAAATCAGGGTTATTTATTGGTTTACTGACGAAAATTTTTATACCGTGGTGAGCAGAATCACTATAATTGAAAAAATAAAAAACCGGCAAGTTACTTACATCGCACCGCTCAACCGCATACCCTTGCTATCTTCCGATCCTGGGGGAGTTCTGTAGGAGCTGGCCGTATAAGGCTTGCCGGGGCGCAAATATAGGGAGAGAATTGAAAACTATCAATTTTCAATTTTTGCTATTTATTTTTTTACATTAATCATAACGGAAGAAGCCAGTTTACTTCCATAAGAACGATGTGCGCCATCAGCAAATTGCAAAACGAGCTTATGTTTTCCGGGAGGCAAAGTCAATGTTGCTTCCTGTTGTGCATTTCCGTAATGAATGTGGGTACTGTCTTTTGCAATGACTTCTCCTGAAGGAATTGAATCTGCGCCATCAATAATAATATGAAAATGACCAGAATTTGGTTTCACGGCTCCTGCAGAATCTATTGAAATTCCTGTGGCACCCATTTCCACTTTAAAAGGGGAAGAAACGGTTTGACCATCTTTAAGGTTCTTAAAAGAAACAGAGGCACCAGATGGTATGTCAGGCAAAGATGATTCAGTACTCATATTCATTGAAGAATGTGATGAATCTGCATGAACATTTGTTGAATCAGCCCGGTTTGTTTCTGTGTTATTTCCTGAATTACAAGAGATTAATCCAAACAATAAAATTGCGGGAATACTTAGAAATTTGTTCATTATTTTAAATTTAAGGTTACATAATTTCCTCTAAGGTAGTAAAGCAATAAATAATTGAAATTTGGATTTTCAAATTTTCAAATTATCAGTTGAACGAAGTTTGAGATCAAATTAAAAACTTAACCCCGGCTGATCGGTTCTTGAATCAAAAGTTGCTACGCCAATCAATTCATCTGCACGACCAATGAAAGGCCTGTAGTAAACCAGAATCGTGTAAACATTTTCTGTTTCAAAATAACTTCCATCCAGTTCCGAATAAACAGCGGGATTATTTTTATCAACGGCAACATAGGTGTAGTCATAATATCCCTGCTTCATAAAAAGATGTGTTTCATACTTTTTTTCCTGTGGATTAAAAATCATTTTCGTAGTGTCGGTAAATTTATAATCAGTTAGTTGGCCGAAAAGATAAATGTCTTTATTTGTGTATGCATCACCGTTTGGTGGCACAAAAGAAAAATAAACCGTCGCATAATCTCCTTCATAAAAAGGATTGATCCCACGAACCGCTTCTATGGTTGACATGCCATTCAGATCACGGTAATACATATATCGTTGATTTGCCAATGAAGCATCCGGCCTTAAAAAAATATCTGTTGAATTTTTTTTATAATCGGCTGTTAAGACGCGATCACTTTGCAAATGAAAATCTCTCAGATCCAACCAACGCCATTCTTTGCCGGCAGGAAAAACAGCGGTGTTTTCAGAATTATATTCAAGTGAAGTTCCACGGATAAAAGTTGGTTTTAAATTGGTCATTGCAATATCCCAGCGATAATTTTGAAGAACCACCACTTTTATTTGTTGCGCTGCATTGAAAGATTGCAGCGCTTTTACATCCACTGTAAATTGTAGCTTCTGATGAGTATGCATAAATTGCGGAGCATAAGGTTGAGTAACTCTGGCAGCAATGACAGATTTATTATCCACCACCATCAATCTTTTTGTAAAAACCAATTGAGAAGTATCTCCATTCAAAAAAACTTTTAAAATATAATTTCCTGATTTTGTCGGGAACATGCTTTGATCGGGCAACACCGCCTGGTAATGGGTATATCTTACATGAGAAATAGCGGAAAAACGATAATTGCTGATTCGTGTTTGAGTAAATCCTTTGAGATAATCAAACTGTCCGAGATTTGCATTTGTCCAATCACTGTTGCGAAGCTGATAGGTATAATAATAATATTTTACATCCGCATCCAAATCATCGAAATGCAGCTCGAGCAGGTCATTGCTATTCAATCTGATTACGGGAATACTTAGCTGGTTTCCTGAATTATATAATCTAACCGTTTTTATATTTTTCACATAAATACTATCCGGAGATTGTGCAAATCCATTTTGCAATGTGAGGGATATTGCGAAAATAAAAACAACTTTTAGGGATTTCATTTTAATGATTTAAAAAAAATTAGTTTTACAAAAATCAAAAATAATCCTTTTGAAGGTTTCATCTTTTATAGCCGGAAGAATCGCGTTCAATAAACAAAAGACTTTCTCACGATTTATCATCGGGCTGGCGATTACGGCTACCATGATAAGTGTGGCCGTGATGATTGTGGCATTAAGTTTTGTGAATGGTTTCAAAAATGTAATCAGCAATAAAGTATTTAGTTTCTGGGGCCACATCCGGGTCCAACAAAATGTAATGTCGCAGGCAAATATTGCTGAAGAAACTCCCATAGAAAGAAACGATTCACTCGAGGTTTTTTTAAAAGGAATGCCTCAGGTAAAAAATGTTGCGAGATATGCTACAAAGTCTGCCATTATTCGTTTTAAAGATGATATTGAAAGCGTATTGATGAAAGGTGTTGACAGCAGTTTTGATTTCAACCGGCTCAATTCTTTTTTAGAGAAGGGAAACTGGATTTCTTTTACAGATAGTGGTTATAGCAAAGACATTAATATTTCTGCCTACACTGCCAATCAGTTGGAAGCGAATGTTGGTGACAGCGTAATTATTTTATTTATTCAAAGTGATGGAAGCCAGCGCGCAAGGAAATTAAAAATAGCGGGAATATTTAAAACTGGTATTGATGAGTATGATCATAATTTTTGCATCGGCGATATCAAATTAATTCAGCGGCTGAACGATTGGAAACCAGATGAAATTGGCGGTTATGAAATATTTCTGAAAGATTATACACAAACAGATTCGGTCAATAATTATTTATACGATTCTGAAATGTTGCCGGGTAGGTGGTACAGCAAAACGATACAGGAAATTTATCCAAACATTTTTGACTGGCTCAATCTGCAGGGAAGAATAAAAAGTATTTTGCTCGTTATCATGATGGTTGTTGCGGTGGTAAATTTAATTACATGCCTCATCATTTTAGTGCTGGAAAGAACTACGATGGTTGGCATTTTAAAAGCTATAGGAGCAAAGAATCTTACCATTCAAAAAATCTTTTTATACAACACAACCATCATAGCTTTTACAGGCGTTATAGCAGGTACTATCCTTGGTTTGGGAATATGTTATCTCCAGGAAATGACCGGATTTATTAAGCTGGATGAAGAAGCGTATTTTATGAAAGTAGCGCATGCAGATGTCATTTGGTGGCAGGTAGCAGCGATTGATGTAACCACTTTAATTATCTGTTTTTTCATGCTGATTATTCCTTCTTTATTAATCAAAAAAATTCAACCCGTGAAGGCGATTGAGTTTAGGTGAGATGTTGAAGCTTAAAGGTTCAAGGTTCAATGTTGAAGGTTGGCAGGATTTATGTATTGAATGAAAAAACAATTTCTATTTTCATGAAAAAAGTACTTTTAATCATACTCATTTTTGCGACAACTACGTTTGTTATCAGCTGCTCTTCTTCAAAAAATGCAACGAACTTAACGCCAACCAACAGCCATCTCGCCGGCAAATGGACGATTTCAAATATCGCCGTTGATGTTCCGTCGGGCTTCCAGGTGACCAATGTTTTTGACGAAGCGCCTTATTCGGATTTTCAGGGAAGCACATGGGATTTGATCAGAAATGGAAATGGTTCTTTTACGCTTACAAATGGAACTAAAGAGAATATTTACTGGAGCATTTTTGGTAAAGGAGATAATGCGCAGTTACAATTTAAAAAACTTAATGGACAAAAAGCAAGGAATGTGGAAGAAGGCTACAGGCTTGCATTAGGCGCGATAAGCAGCAACAGCTTTACCGCCAAATCTATTATCGATACCGGAACAGACAGTACGGGTTCTATCACTTATACTTTTACAAAACAATAATTTGTTGCTTTATCTGTTTTGGACGAAAATGAACTTATACCCGTCCAAAATAGTATGTTGTATAACGGGTAGCTAATTATGAAATTTATCATAGGCCTGCACGATAAGAATCAGGTGCACTTTTCTTAACAGAAATAGTAACTTTTTCGACAAACCCCTACCTCTAAACCCTTTGCAAATCATTCCTTTTCTTCACTTCAGTTCTACTCAATTCACGAATGGCATCAGCAATATGATTCAAGTCGATACCAGCTTCCTCCTGCTGTTGTTTCTGAGTAGCATGTTCAATCACCATATCCGGAATTCCTAAAATTTTTACGTCTGCTTTATAGTGATGCCCGTTCATAAATTCTAAGATTGCAGAACCAAAGCCGCCAATAACCGTTCCATCTTCGACAGTAATAATTTTTGAATATTTCTGAAACACTTCATGCAACAATGCTTCATCCAGAGGCTTTACAAAACGCATATCATAATGTGCCGGATTCAATCCTTCAGATTTTACATCTCTGATGGCAGCAGCGGCAAAATTTCCCGGATGGCCAAAAGACAGTATCGCAATATCTTCACCATCTTTCAATTTTCTTCCGGTGCCAATTTTTATTTCTTTCATCTCTGTCTTCCAATCTGCTTTTACTGCTTCGCCGCGTGGATAGCGGATTACGAAAGGGCTTTTAGTGGAATCCAGTTGCGCTGTGTACATCAGATTTCGTAATTCGCCTTCATTCATTGGCGCGCTCACAATCATATTGGGTATGCAACGCATGTAAGCAATATCATAAGCGCCCTGGTGCGTAGCGCCATCATCACCTACAAGTCCTGACCTGTCGAGGCAAAAGATAACGGGCAGATTTTGCAACGCCACATCATGTATCACCTGGTCGTAAGCACGTTGCATAAAGGAAGAATAAATGTTGCAAAAAACTTTCATTCCCTGTGTAGCAAGCCCGGCACTGAGCGTAACAGAATGCTGTTCACAAATACCTACATCAAAAGCACGGTTGGGCATTTGCTCCATCATATATTTTAAGGAACAGCCACTTGGCATTGCCGGTGTAACACCCATTATTTTATCATTTTGTTCAGCCAGCTCAATGATGGTATACCCAAAAACATCCTGGTATTTCGGTGGCTGCGGCAGGTCAAATTTTTTCTTATAAATTTCACCGGTAATTTTATCAAACAATCCCGGCGCATGCCATTTTGTTTGATCTTTTTCGGCTAACTCATAACCCTTTCCTTTCACTGTTTTTATGTGCAATAATTTTGGACCAGCAATTTCTTTCATGTCCTGCAGCGTATCAACCAATTTGGTAATATTGTGGCCATCAATCGGGCCAAAGTAACGGATATTCAATGATTCAAAAAGATTGCTGCTTCTGCTTACCATTCCTTTCAGCGAAGTTTCAATTTTTGAAACCATCTTTCTTGAAAACGTTTTTCCTGGAAGTTTACCCAGCGCTTTCCAAAAATCATCGCGGAATTTATTATAGGTTTGAGAAGTGGTAATGTCGGTAAGGTATTCTTTCAAAGCGCCTACATTTGGATCGATGCTCATACAGTTATCATTGAGGATAATGAGCAAATTACTTTTCTCAATCCCCGCATGATTCATAGCTTCAAAGGCTTCCCCTGCTGTCATTGCTCCATCGCCAATTATTGCTACATGTTGACGGTTATTTTCACCTTTATAATGGGAAGCCATTGCCATACCTAAAGCCGCTGAAATCGAAGTAGAAGAATGACCTACACCAAAAGTATCATATTCACTTTCTGCCCTTTTGGGAAATCCGCTTAACCCATTTTTCTTGCGAATAGTATCAAAATTATCACGGCGGCCGGTAAGAATTTTATGACCATAAGCCTGGTGGCCAACATCCCAAACCAATTGGTCATAAGGAGTATTAAAAACATAATGCAACGCGACTGTAAGCTCTACCACACCAAGGCTGGCAGCAAAATGACCGCCATGAACACTCACGACATCTACAATATATTGGCGGAGTTCATCTGAAAGCTGGTGTAATTGGGTACGGTCGAGTTTTTTTAAATCTGCAGGAGAATTAATTGTTTTTAATAAAGAGCCGGGTGTGATTTCCATTCGTAAAAATTAATCGGTAAAATTACAATTTTTCTTAGAATTGTTTAGAGAGTAGTTTAGAGCAGTTTAGAGCAGTTTAAAGCAGTTTAAAAGGTTTAGAAGGTTTAGAAAGACACGAATTGTCGATATTTCTCTCTTTACTGAATCCGCTAATATTCTCATTTTAATATTTCCTCCAAAGGAGTCATTCGGACACATTTTCATCTAAGCTAATCAACGCATTAAATCACTCTTCCATATCTTTTCGTATTTCATCAGAAATATTCACCAAAACCTTGTCAATTCTTTGGCCGTCCATATCCACGATTTCAAAATTGAAACCGCGCCATTCAAAGGTATCGCCGGTTACAGGTATGCGTTTTAATTCATGTAAAATAAAACCGGCAAGCGTGTCAAATTCATTTTCTCCTTCATTGATCCAGATGGTTTTGTCAAACTTAGTGAGGAAATCATAAAACTGAATCTGGCCATCTATTAAATAACTTCCGTCCTGCCTTTCTACGATCACATATTCATCATCTTCTTCCTCCGGCATCTCTCCTACTATTGCATTGAGAATATCTTTTACGGTAATCATTCCCTGAAGGCTTCCATATTCATCTACAATAAAAGCATAATGAATTTTGGTTTGTTTTATTTTTTCAAGTACCTGGTAAGCGGAATTATTTTCAGGCACAAACAACGCTTTTCTCACAATGCTTTTTAAAGGTGCTTCTGGCATCAGGTACATATCTTTTACATAAACGATGCCTTCAATATCATCAATGGTTTCATTACAAACAGGGTAAACGGAATGCTGGAATTCCTTTATTTTTTCTTTGATAGAACCCCGTTCTTCATTGATATCAAACCAAACGATATCCGTTCGGTGTGTCATCAGCGAAGTAATATTTCTGTCGCCCAGATGAAACACCCTTTCAATAATATCTTTTTCCTCTTCTTCAATGGCGCCCAGTTCGCTTCCTTCGTTGATCATCGCCTTTATTTCTTCCTCAGTTACCTGGCTATCGCTTCCTTGTTTTATATTAAAAAGTTTGAAAAATGCAGCGCTTAAAGAGCTTAACAACCAAACAAGCGGATAAGAAAATGAGCTGAGTGTTTTAATAGGAATCGCTACGCCTTTCGCAATTTTTTCAGGGTTCATCAAAGCGATCCTTTTGGGCACCAATTCACCAAAAAGAATGGATAAAAAGGTAACAATAATTACAATGATGACTGTAGCAATGGTGCCTGAATAAGGCCGGATAACATCTATTTTTTCCAGGTAAGGCTGTAAATAAATACTGAATCTTTCTCCTGAATAAACACCCGTTAAAATAGCAATAAGCGTAATATAAATTTGGGTAGTGGATAAAAACAGATCAGGGTTTTCTTTTAATTCCAATGCAATACGCGATTTTTTATCGCCCTTTATTGCTGTTGTTTCCAACCGGCTCTTTTTTGCCGAGACCAATGCCATTTCACACATGACAATGAATGCATTCAGAAGGATCAAAAAGAATAAAATAATCAGTTCAATCATATAAACATTTTTCATTTTGGCAACTCCAACGCAAATTTACTGTTGAAGATCTTCGCCGGAATATATCCAATGATAACGCCCACTATTGCGCCACAAAATATATCGAAAGGAAAATGAACCCCTACATATACCTGCGCATAAGAAATAGCCGCGGCCCATAAGAAAAGTACAGCCCATTTTGCACTGATTGTTTTCTTAAAAGTTGTAAATATAAACATTGCTGCGGCAAAATGATTCACTGCATGAGAAGAAGTAAAACTGGAACTGACAGGGCAATAGGCAACAAGAAACCTGATATTATCTGCCAGAAACGGATCACGGCAAGGACGCAAACGCATAAAATTATCTTTGATAACCGTACTACTCATATAATCACTCAACGTTACATTGATCAGAAAAAACAAAACCCATATCCATCCTTTTATTTTAAAATTAACCGTAATAAATACTATGAGAAAAAAATACAATGGAACCCACACGGTTGGTTCGCGGATAAACGGAAAGAAAATATCAAAAAAAGAATTATGCCACTGACCGTTCATTTTTGTAAACAAGTTATAATCAAATTGTTTTATTGAATCGGGCAGAAAGGCAGCATTTTTTATTTGTATGAAAATCATCATTGCAAAAATAATCATTGCCCAAAAACAGTAGTTAAATATTTACATTTGCTGTCACAGCCGTTAATATCTGTGCTAAGATTTAATCACCTAAATTTTTTTGATGAAAAGAAAATCCAATTTTCCGCGCCTGGTAAAATGGATGCTTTTAACCGGAATCGCATTTTTGATTTTTATGACCATCATGCGATTTATCTTTTTTTATCATTTTGCTCCGCTTAATTATACTTTTTCAAATTCCCTGCGCGCTTTTTTACTGGGGTTAAATTTCGATGTAAGAATTGTATGTGGCATCATTATTTTTCCTTTTGTAATTGGAAACCTGCATTTAAAATATAATGAAAAAAAGCGCCTGACTGTTGGTAGTATCATTGAAGTTTTTATAACAGTTGTAATAATGGCTCTGCTGATTCTTTTTATGAAAAAAGGGCATGCGTCTTTGGCCGTTTTAATTGGTACAACTATTTTATTTCTCCTGTTTTTAGCATGGCTTTTTGGAACAAAAAACTGCAATCCTTTTGAAAATGTTGTTTCTAAAAGAATTTTTAAAACCTATTTCTTTATTGTTACCGTCGCGCTTGTATTCCTTTATGCCATTGACTTTGAGAATTTTGATTATTTGCATGAACGATTAAACGCAAGCGTACTTAATTATTTGGGCAATGCAAAAATTTCCATGAACATGGTTTGGGAAACCTATCCGGTTTTTACCTTGCTCATTCTAATTATTATTTTTACAACTCTTCTCTTTTGGCTTATAGCTAAATGGTTTAGAAGAACCGAAAAATCCATTTATTTGGGAAATCCCGTTGCAAAATTTATAACAGGTTTTGTATTTACTTTATTATTGGGATTAGGCGTTTTTGGCAGATTGAATCAATACCCGCTGCGCTGGAGCGATGCGTTTTCATTTGATGATAATTTTAAAGCAAACCTTTCTTTAAATCCGGTGCAAAGTTTTCTAAGCACCTTGAAATTTAAAAACTCAACTTATGATCTGAAAAAAGTAAAAGAGTATTATCCGTTAATGGTTCAATACCTCAATATTCAAAATCCGGATAGTGTTTTGTTGAATTATAAAAGAATTCATGAAGTCGCCACACCTGCAAATCCTCCAAATGTAGTGGTGGTTATTTGCGAAAGTTTTTCTGCTTATAAAAGCAGTATGTGGGGAAATCCATTGAACACGACTCCCTATTTTGATGAAATGTGCAAAAATGGAATTTTCTTTGACAGGTGTTTTACCCCGGCATATGGCACTGCCCGTGGGGTTTGGGCAGTAATTACCGGAATTCCGGATGTAGAATATCCAACCACCTCAAGCCGCAACCCGGCTTATGTGGACGAACACACGCTCATCAATGATTATAAAGGCTATGAAAATTTTTATTTTATTGGCGGAAGCTCAAGCTGGGCCAATATCCGGGGATTGCTTACCAATAACATTGATGGGCTGCATCTGTATGAACAGGACGATTATAAATCAAAACCAATAGATGTCTGGGGCATTAGCGATAAGAATTTATTTCTTGAAGCGAATGCTGTTTTTAAACAACAAAAACATCCATTCATCGCGGTAATTCAAACAGCAGATAATCACCGTCCTTATACAATACCGGAAGAAGATATGAAAGAATTTACCATAAAAAATTACCCGGTAGATTCTTTAAAAAAATATGGGTTTGAAAGTAATGCGGAACTGAATGCCTTCAGATTTACAGATTTTAGTTTTCAAAAATTTATAGAAGCTGCAAAAAAAGAATCTTATTTTAACAATACGATTTTTGTTTTTGTTGGCGATCATGGAATTCGCGGTGACGCCGGAAATATGTTTCCAAAAGCATGGGAAACAGATGGATTAACAACGCAACATGTGCCACTGCTGTTCTATTCACCGGCTTTATTAACACCTCAAAGAATTGACAGAAGCTGCTCACAGATTGATTTGCTACCTTCTGTTTCTTCATTAGCAAAAGTTTCATTTACCAATACTACATTAGGAAAAAATTTATTTGATACCATTCAAACCAATGTTCGTTTTAAAAACCTTGCCTTTTTATTTAATCCTGACTTGAAGCAAATCGGAATTGTTACAGATGAATACGTGTATGTCCACAATCTGTTGAATGGACAGGAGGATTTCCGTTCTTCAAAAAATAATTTACCTCTGCCGCAAACAGAAGAAACAAGATCGGATAAAAAAGCGTTACAAACATTGTCAGATGCATATTACCAAACAGCAAAGTATATGCTCTTAAATAATAAAAAAAACAAAGAGGCTGCCAGTAAATAAACAAATATTGTCTTTTCTATTTTAAACGATGATTCTCAAAGCTAAAATTCCAAAAACAGTTCCATTAACCATTCAATGGCTTTTAATGCTTTGGTTTATTTACCTGATCATTTTTACGATTTTGCGGGTAGCGACTGTAGTGTTATTTATTCCCGCCAATACCAATGCGAGTTCGCTGCTACCTTCATTCTGGCTTGGTTTCCGATATGATGCCAAATGGATTTCAATTATTCTTTTACCGATTGCGGTTTTATCCATTTACCCGCGCTTTTCGCCTTTTTTTTCTGAAACAAATAAAAAATTCTGGTCTTATTACCTGGCGACTACAACGCTGATTGTTTTATTTTTTTTCGGTGCTGATTTTGGAAATTTCAGCTATAATCATACGCGCATCAATGCGAGCGCTTTGAACTTCGCCGAAGATCCCCTCATTTCTTTTGAGATGCTGTGGCAAAGTTATCCGATGGTGTGGCTGATAACAGCGCTAATTGTAGCGGTTTTCCTGCTGTCAAAGCTCTTCAAACATACCCATGTTCTGACTACAAAAAGAAACCTGCAGGAAAATATGATCTACAAAAAACGCTGGCATGCCGGCGCTATTATTTTTTTGGTCTGGTGCTTGTTTGGAATTTTTTCTTTTCATCCTATAAAATGGAAAGACGCATTTGAACTCAATGATAATTTCAAATCGTATGTGGCATTAAATCCTTTACAAAATTTCTTTACCACTTTACAATTCAGAAGGCCTTCATTCGATGATGCAAGGGCGAAAGAATATTTTCCGCTCATTGCAGATTTTCTTCAATTTGATTCAAAAAATATTGCTGACGGAGATTACTCACGGGATGTATTGCCCAATAGCAAATCGCTTGAAAGCAGACCCAATATTGTTTTGGTGATCTGTGAAAGTTTCAGCATGTATAAAAGCAGCATGAGCGGCAATCCTTTAAATGCCACTCCATTTTTTAAACAACTGTGCGATAGCGGCATTTTTTTTAACCGTTGTTTTACGCCGACTTTCGGCACGGCGCGTGGTGTTTTTGCTATCGTAACCGGAATTCCGGATGTACAGCTTTCAAAATTTTCTACACGCAATCCCGAAGCGATTCATCAACATACTATTATTAATTCTTTTGAAGATTATAATAAGTTTTATTTCCTCGGTGGCAACAGCGACTTTAATAATTTTGATGGTTTAATAAAAAATATTAATGAGGTAAGAATATACCAGGAGGGCTCTTTTAAATCGAAACCGCTAAATGTGTGGGGCATCAGCGATAAGAATCTTTTTTTGGAAGCTGAAAATGTTTTTAACGAACAAAAAAAGCCCTTTTTTGCAATCGTTCAAACAGCTGATAATCACCGCCCTTACAGCATTCCTCCTGAAGATACTGATTTTGAGAAAAGAGTGGTGGATGAAGATACGCTTCATAAATATGGCTTTGAATCACTTCAGGAATTTCAATCTTTTTGCTATACCGATTATTGTTTCAAAACTCTTATTGAAAACGCCAGAAAGCAAAGCTGGTATGATAACACTATTTTTGTTTTTGTAGGCGATCATGGTGTGGAAGGTGAAACATCAGCTATGTATCCTAATGCCTGGGACAAAGGAAGTTTGAGTGATGAGCATGTACCACTGTTGTTTTATGCGCCGCAATTATTAACGCCACAAACCAGGCATGAAGTGGTTTCTCAAATTGATCTCCTGCCTACATTGGCAGGAATGCTGCACCAGCCTTATACAAACACTACATTAGGAAGAGACGTTTTAAATTCAAAAAATAAAACGGATGCTGCCTTCATCATTCATCATGATGAAGGAAATATCGGCATCGTAACCAATGAATATTATTTTGTAAAAAATCTTAGAATCAACAAAGAAAGTCTGATGCCGATTAATTCCAATTTTCTCTTATTGAATAAGAAAGAAAAAGATTCGGTAGAAAATAAATTATCGCAACTTACTTCTGCAATTTATGAAACAGCAAAGTGGATGCTTGTGAATAATAAAGATAAATGAGGGTAAATTGAAGGTTCGTGGTTCAAGGTTGAAGGTTGAAGGTTTCAAACAAACGAACAAATAACGCGGATTCTTATTCCCTCATTTTTTTTTCATTTCAGTTGTTTTCAAATCTGAATGTTCATTTTGTTGTACCGATTTATCACCCGTTTCCACTTCCACGGTTTTGGTGGTTACAGCGTAATCGTCCGGATGAATTTGAGACCCAAATTTCACGGCGTATGCCTTGGTAAATTCAGCACCAAAATACAAAATCATGGATGAAAAATAAACCCATAATAATAAAATCACCAATGAACCAGCAGCGCCATAAGTGCTGCCTACATTGCTTTTGCTGATATAAAACGATATTCCGAATTTGGCAAGCATGAATAAAACTGCTGTGGTAATGGCACCAGCCGCTACATCTTTCCATTTTATCTTTGCATCGGGAAGTATCTTAAAAATTGCACCAAATATCAATGCAGTGACTATTAACGTGATAATCAGATTGATGATATAAAAAACAACCACTGCAACATCAGGAAAATGTGCTTTTAAAGAATTACTAAATCCATCAATCAGTGTGGAAACGCTCAATGAAACGAGCAGCAAAAACCCCAGTCCAAGTATTATTGAAAAAGACAAAAAGCGGTTTTTCAATAATTTCAGCCAGCCTTTTTTGGGTTTTGGTTTCAATCCCCATATATTGTTAATGGAGTTCTGAATCTGGGCAAAAACGGTCGTAGCACCAATCACCAATGTAATAACACCAATAATTACAGCTACTTCGCTTTTGCCTGAAAGCGAAGCGTTCTTGATCATTTGCGGCAATTGGACAGCCGTATCATGGCCTACAAAACCGGATAAAGTGTCATAGATTTTCCCTTGAGCCGCTTCTTTTCCCAAAAAAAGGCCACTCAACGAAATAATAATAATCAGCAATGGGGCCATTGAAAAAACCGTGTAATACGCAAGAGAACTGCTCAACACTGTTACATTATCATTGCCAAAGCCTTTGAACGAATTTTTGAGGATCTCCCAAATATTTTTTGCAGAAATTTTTTTCTTCATGCGATTCTTTTTTTGAATCACAGCAAAAAAACTACCAACATATTTTATAAAAGAAGTAATACCTGTTTGCGCTACAGATTTATGGGAATTGAAAAATAAAAAACTGATCCTTTGCCCTCCATACTCTCGGCCCATACATGGCCTCTATGTGCTTTTATAATTTGCTGACAAAGATACAATCCCAGTCCGATCCCTTCTATATTCGTGGCCTTCTCTGCACGATAGAACCTTTCAAAAATATAAGGAAGCTGTTCTTTTGGAATTCCGATTCCTTCATCTTTTACCGAAAATATTACAGAATCCGGATCGGCTTTAGTAGTAATCTGCAACTTTGTTTTATCATTGGAATATTTAATGCCATTTCCAATATAATTGCTAACTACCTGAATCAACCGGTACCAGTCGGCATAGACATCAATACCTGCGCCATAATCAAAATTTATTTTAAAAGAAGGATGCAATAATTTCACAGTTTCGACTGCCTCTTTCACCATATCATCAAAATTAAATACCGACATTTCAAGATTGATATTTCCTGAGTTAATAGTAGATACTTCATATAATTCTGAAATTATTTTTTGCAAACGGGCAACACTTTTTCTATTTCTAAGCTGCATTTTTTTGATCAGATCTATGTCATTCGACTTTATGGCTTTTTGCAAAATGGCATCGATTAAGGTCATATTTGCTGCCGGCGTCTTCAGCTCGTGCGCTACAATGCCAATCGTATCTTCCCTTTCTCTTTCCAGCTGTTTGAATATACTGATATCATGCACAATCAACAGCATATTGTTATCAGCAAAATCACGCAAAGGAGTACAACTTACCTCAAATATACTTTTTCCGATAGAAGGAATATCTACTTCCAAATGTTTATTTGAAAAACGATTTCCGGTAAGAGCTGCCTGATGTAAAGCATGCAACAACTCATCAGTTTTATCGTAAGGTTTGATAAGGCTGGCGATATTTATTGAAGATATTTCAGGCACTTTATCTCTGAACAATCCGGTAAACGCTTTATTCGCTTTTATGACATTCAGTTTATTATCAACGACAATCACCACATCTGTAATAGAACTGAGGATGCTTTCATTAAAATCGTTTAACCGCTTCAGTGCCAGCTCAGACTCTTTTTGCTTATGGATATTTTGTATAATTTTTAAAATCCGGGGTCTACCCTTATGATCTTTTACCAAAACCGATTCTCCGGATACCCATGTGATCGTTTGATCTTTATTTACCAGATAGTTATTGTCATACGACTGACCTTTGTTCAAAACTGTTTCACATTCTTGTTCGGGTAATCCTTTTTTCTGGTCTTCTTTTGTAAATAACATTCTAAAGTTTTTACCTACAATATCCTGGTCTGTATAACCGAAAGATGCCATAAAGGCGTTGTTTATGCCGAGTACAGTTCCTTTTTCATCTGTTATTAAAATATTATTTTCTCTCGCATTATTAAAAAGCGCTTTAAAAAAATCCACATTTAAACCGATATCATCATCTTTCATTGGAAAAAATTTTGCTATCCTTTCTTTGAGTTAAAATTAAATGTACAAAAAGGTTTTTAAACGGAGTAAAAGATTCAATTATTTAAATACCTGAAAAAAATAGAAAGCCAGGTTCTATTGTATAAAATATCAAATTCTGTATTTTTTCAATTAACAAAAACATCCATGACAGTAAAATGACAAATACGATGATTTTCTATTTTCGTTTATATACCTCCCGTTATAATTACAAAAAATCTTTTTAATTTGTATTTTTCTAAAGGGCAAAAAAATTTTTAATTTTTTTTAGAAAAATAATTTTTTTTAAAAGTGATTACCCTACCTTCGCGGTAGACTATTCAAAAATTAATACAACATGTCAACGTTTTCATTCCTTTATTCAGGCAATTTCTGTTACTCCATGCGTTGTTGTTGCCTTCTATTTTAATTCCTAATCCACTCATAAATGTTTAACCCTTCAAAAATTGTTGTTTGGCAAAATGCTAAACCCCAAAAACAATATCGGCTGAAGAAGAGATCCTATCGTTCAGCTACCCCTTAAATTTTTTTAACCATTTATCCTACCAATTTAGTAGACTAAGTATGAAAGCAGCAATTAAAACAGGAAAAGTAGTTCTGGCAGGTGCAGGCCCCGGAGATCCGGAATTGCTAACTATAAAAACCGCTCATTATTTGCAAAAAGCAGATGTAGTGCTGACAGATCGTTTGGTAAGCAAAGAAATATTGGCAAATTATGTTTCGGCAAATGCAGAAATCATTCATGTTGGAAAGCAATGCCGGCGTGGCGTCTCAACCTCTCAGCAAACTATAAATGAATTAATGGTGCATTATGCATTAATGGGAAAGTTGGTATTGCGTTTAAAAGGTGGTGACGTTTCCGTTTTTTCAAACATTTTAGATGAATTGGAAGCATTGGTTGCCAACGATATTTCGTATGAAATTATTCCGGGTGTTACTGCTGCTTTGGGAGCGGCAGCCTTCGCCGGAATTCCACTCACAGCAAGAGGTTATGCTACTTCCGTACGCTTTCTTACTTATTACAAATCAGATGTGGTGAACGATGAATATTGGAAAGAACTGGCAACTACAAATGACACGTTGGTCTTTTATATGTCGTCGGAAACACTTTTAAAAATAGTGGAAAAATTAACTGCGTATCACATCCATGAAGATAAATTGCTGGCAATTATCGAACAGGCAACGACGCCATTTCAAAATGTGCAGATTGCCAATTTGTATGATTTTAAAAGAAATGTTTCCGCGCCAGATTTTATTTCCCCAACACTCATTATTATCGGACGAGTTGTTTCTCTTCATCAGAATTTTAAATGGCTTGAAAACAGTACAGGCAATGAATATTATTTCAAGCCAATGAGCTTAATCCCTAACCTTCAACCCGAAAAAATTTCACATGTTAGTTGAGCAAAAATTAAACACGCTTTTAGAACTTATCAACACTTCAAGCAATGATGAGCTTATCTGGATCAATGGTTATTTGAATGGCGTTCTTTCCAAACAAAAGCAGCAAGCAAACCCTTTGTCAAAAAATGTTGCACAAAAGATTACTATAGTTTATGGTACTGAAACCGGTAATTCAAAAAGGCTGGCAACTGATTTTGCCGCAAAAGCAAAAAAATCCGGGCATCATGCAAAGATCCAGGGCCTTGATCAGTATCGCCTTACCGATCTTACCAAAGAAGAATACTTATTGACAATCATGAGCACACACGGCGATGGCGAACCGCCTGTGGCTGCACAGAAATTTTATGAATTTGTGCATCAGAAAGACTTGAAGCTTTCCAAATTAAAATACAGTGTGCTTGCTTTGGGCGATTCCGCTTATCCACTTTTTTGTAAAGCGGGAGAAGACGTTGATGAACAATTAAACAAGCTGGGTGCAAATAGAATCGCACCTTTACAGAAATGTGATGTAGATTATGAGGTTGAATCTGAAGAATGGTTTTCGAAAATTCTTACTGCTTTAAATCAAAATACACCATCTGAATCAACAGTCTCTTCAACGCCAGCAATTAAAAAAACTACAGGCAAAAAAATATATAATGGAAAGTTGCTAGCTCACATTAATCTGAATGACATCGGAAGCAACAAAGAAACTTTTCATATTGAAATTGAAGCTGAAGATGTACAATACTTGCCAGGCGATTCCATCGGCAACATTCCTGAAAATAAAAAAGAAATTGTAGAAAAAATTATTGAGATAACAGCAATTGATCCGGCAACCAATCTTGATTACAAAGATCAATTGGTTTCAGTGTATGAGCTTTTAAAGAAAAAATTAAACATCCTGAATTTGCCGGAACGTGTGGTGAAGAAATATGCATTTGTTGTACAGCAGGAAATTCCCGCAACTAAAATTGATTTACTCGATCTGTTGAAAATTTATTCTGTAAAAGACAGCAAGCAATTTATAGATGTTCTGAAAATTCTGGAACCGATTGCTCCACGATTGTACTCGATTTCTTCTTCGCCGGAAGCGCATCCTGGTGAAGTGCATATTATTGTTGCCAAAAATTGTTTTACCATAAATAATGAGGTGAAACATGGCCTTGCCTCTGAATTTTTGTCCTTTCTGAATGAAGAAAATGAGCTTCAATTTTATGTTTCACCGAATAAAAATTTTCGTCTCCCTGAAGAAGACAAAGATATAATCATGATTGGCCCCGGAACAGGAATTGCGCCATTTCGTTCTTTTTTATGGGAAAGAGATTCAACAGGTGCGTGCGGGAAAAACTGGTTGTTTTTTGGCGAGCAACATTTCCTGTCTGATTTCCTTTATCAAACTGAAATTCAAAATTTTGTTGAAACGAATTTGCTCACAAAAATTGATACTGCTTTTTCAAGAGATCAGCAGGAAAAAATTTATGTTCAAGATAAAATACAGAAAAAGGGCGCTGAATTTTTTGAATGGCTGGAGGCTGGAAGTTATGTGTATTTATGTGGAGCCAAAGACCCAATGAGCAAAGATGTTGAGGATGCCATTGTAAATATCATTGGACAATTTGGGGAAAGATCAAAAGAAGAAGCCGGGGAATATCTGAATGATTTAAAAGATGCAGGAAGATTTGTCACAGATGTATATTAATGTGAATGGCCATCCTATTCACCATTCGCCATTGATAATTCACAAATTACTACTCACTATTCACAATACACCACATGTCAGAAAAATTATCTTTATTAGAAAGAGTAAAAGTTGAAGGGAATGCCCTTCGGGGAACCATTGCAGAAAGTATAAAAGACGAACTAACAGGTTCTATGCGTGAAGAAGATACTTTACTCTTAAAATTTCACGGAATGTATCAACAGGACGATCGGGATCGAAGGGAAGAAAGAGCGAAAAAAAAACTGGAACGACTTTATAGTTTCATGATTCGTTTGCGCATGCCCGGCGGCATTTTGACTTCGGAACAATGGATCGCATTAAATGATATTGCCGGGAAAGATTCAACTGATGAATTGAAAATAACCACGCGGCAAACCATTCAATTGCATGGCGTTTTAAAATCAAAATTGAAACCTACTCACAAAATCTTTAATAGTGTTCACCTCGATACGATTGCCGCGTGTGGAGACGACAACAGGAATGTAACCTGCAGCCCTAATCCTGTTCAATCGCCTTTGCATGAAGAGATATTTGGTTATGCTTCTAAAATCAGTAATATGCTGAAACCTAAGACCAGGGCTTATTATGAGATATTTCTTGATGAAGAAAAAATAGTTGATAAAAAGCTGGAAGAAGATCCTTTATATGGTGACTCCTACCTTCCGCGTAAATTTAAAATAGGAATTTGCATTCCTCCCAATAATGATATTGATGTTTTTGGAAATGATTTGGGTTTAATTGCCATCATCGAAAATAATGAACTCGTCGGTTTCAATTTTGCTATAGGCGGTGGACTTGCATTTACTTTTGGCAATCCCGATACTTATGCAAGATTAGCGACAGAAATCGGTTTTGTAGAAGCGGGCGAAAAAACACTCAAAGCGATTTATGAAGTAGTAACCGTTCAGAGGGATAATGGTGATCGTGTTGACAGAAAGCAGGCGCGATTAAAATATACTGTTGATAAAATGGGTGTTGATAATTTTAAAGAAGAGGTTGAAAAGCGCATGGGTTTCAAGTTCGGGAAATCAAAGCCTTATGTTTTTACAAAGCGTGAGGATTATTATGGCTGGCAACAAGACGCCAAAGGCAACTGGTTTTATACGCTTTTTGTAGAGAACGGACGCGTGATGGATACAGAGCAGGTTGCTATCAAATCTGCCCTGGTTAAAATTGCAAAAACAGGGAAAGTAAATTTCAGGTGCACGGTAAATCAAAAAGCAATCGTGAGCGACGTAAAGCCTGAAGATAAAAATGAGATCAACGATATCCTCGAAGAATTTAAAATTATAACTCATACAGAAAATGCTTCTGTAATAAGGAAAAATTCTATGGCGTGTGTCGCATTGCCAACATGCCCGCTGGCCCTGGCAGAATCCCAGCGTTATTTTCCATCCTTACTTACAAAAATTGAATCATTACTTGCAAAATATGATCTCACAAATGAAAATATCATTACAAGAATGACAGGCTGTCCTAATGGTTGCGGACGTTCTTCTGTTTCAGAAATCGGATTTATTGGAACAGGTCTTGGAAAATATAATCTGAATCTGGGCGGTGATCATGAAGGATACCGGCTCAATCGTTTATATAAAGAAAGCCTGAACGAAACAGAAATTCTTGATGAATTGGATGCGTTATTTTCTGAGTTTAAAATAGAGCGAATTAATAATGAATCGTTTGGTGATTTTACTTTCCGAAAACTT
>JBQCFO010000663.1:0-4679 GCA_051959055.1 Ginsengibacter sp.
AAAAAGTTCTCATGTTCTCTGCCGAAAAAAGCAATGAAAAACTAATAAAAAAATTTGTGCTTTTTTCTGTCAGCGGAAATTGTCGAAACGGAAAGAAAATTTTCATCGAAGAGATTGTCCGGCGAAAACTGTCAACAAGAAAAACTTGTAAAAATCTTTTGAGAGCCTGAAATAAATATACTGTCAAACCCTGATGAATAAAGACGATGCGGAATTGCCGCCAACGCGCAAATATATGTTATTAAACGCTACCCTATTAAAAAAATTGTTATTGATAATCAACAGTTTAATGTTATACTTTTTGTATTGTTATTAGTACAATCCGCTTTGCGATAATTTTTAATATGTTTACCATTCTATACCTTCTTTCTTCCACAAATCATCAAATGGACTAACAATGTTTACCAATTTTTCCTTACTCACATGCAAATATCGTTCGGTTGTTTTAATGTTGAAATGACCAAGCAGGTCTTTTATAAATTTAATATCAGTTCCCTTATCTAATAAGTGAGTGGCAAAACTATGGCGCAGGCTATGAATACCTACTTCTTTTTTGATGCCCGCTTTCTTTTTAGCATTTGCAAATACCTGTTGCGCGGTTCTGGTCGGATAAGCAGAAAATGTTTGTTCTGATTCAAATAAATATACTTTGGGGCGCGGCTTATATTCTTTAAGGTAATTCCTTAAAATATCTAAAAGTATCGGGCTTAAATTTACGTATCTGTCCTTCTTTCCTTTTGCACGTTCAATAAAAATCTGCATCCTTTGGCTATCGATATCAGCAATTTTTAAATTTACCACTTCGCTTACGCGCAATCCCGCACTATATGCAGTAAAGAGCATTGCTTTATGCTTTTTATTAGCCAACGCATTGAATAACTTTCTTAATTCATCTTCATTCAAAAGTTTCGGTAGCAATAAAGGCTTCTTCGGCCGCGGTATTTCCCAAAAAAACTTTTCGCGCCCTAATACCTGCTCGTAGTAAAATTTCATCGCATTAATGCGGCTATGTAAAGTGTTTTCAGATAACTTTAAAATTGCGTAACAATATTGAAAATAATCTTTAAGCCTGGCCGAACTGAAACTCGCTGCAGGTTTATCTTTTATCGTATGCAAAAACTGTCGGAATTCATTATCATCAGTACGGATGGTGCTTGGGCTGTAAGCCTTTAAAACAAGATGCTGGTTATATAGCTGTAAAGCGGCGCTGTTGTCTTTGCTTAATATAAAACCGGCATTTTGTTGCAATAATGATTTTGCGGCTGCTACCGGATTTCTATTTATTTCAGTTGTTGAAACAGCTTTATTCTCGAGTGATGAAGGCTTAGATGGATTGTTCTTTTTCTTTTCCAAAAGAAACTTTTTCAATTCGGTTATTTCTAATTCCGCTTTATTTTCCAAAGCCGTTTTTAAACGTAAATAATTTTCACCTGTGCAAGCTGTGTACCAGCATCCATGCGTTTTGCTCCATTTACAAAATCCATTCTTCTGAATAACTGACTGGATTGAAACATTTTTTGCAAAATAAATACCGATACATTCCTGCCCCCGATGCTGTAGCGGTTTTAAAATAACAGTCTGCATTTTGTTTGATGTTTATAATACTGTTGTTTGAAACCCCTGGTAATTTTATTTCTCAAAATGGCGACTGTACCTCATGATTTACCTCGATATCTTTATGGGTCGCGCCGGGCTTTTTATCGAGCAAAACCAGTTGCTCGCCGGTTATCTCTGTCACATATTTTTTCTGCCCGTCTTTATCTTCATATTGCCGGTAGCGCAGTTTACCCTCTATGTAAAGCAAGCTGCCTTTATGAATGTACTGGCTTGCAAGCGTAGCAAGTCCGCGCCATAAAATCACGGTATGCCATTGTGTTTGCGACGAAAGATCTCCGTTCTTTAAACGGAAGGTTTCGGTAGTAGCAACCACCAGTTTTACTACCGGTGTTCCATCCTGCAAGGTTTTATATTCGGGCTCTTTTCCGGCATTGCCCACGAGTATTACTTTGTTGATTCCTCTCATAAGATGGTGAATGGTGGTTGTGAATGGTGAATTCAATGGTGAAGAGTGAATGCCGGTTTGATGCTTTCGATCTTCAACCTTTAACTTTTAATCTAATGGCTTCGCCGCCTCTGAATTACAAAGCAATTAGAAGAATGGTATTTTTACTTCGGCAGACAAGTTAACATTTTTTATATTCTGTCAGTTTTTTTTTTAAAAATATTTTTCTTTTCAGTAAACCAGTAAAAAAGTGTTTTTCTTCTTTTTTGTTGAAATAACCCGCTTAAGCCGTAAAGGTTACTGCTATGGTTACCCGGTTCCACATTATGTCGGTTGGAAAATGCACTTTGCTGTTTAGCCGCGGTTTCGTCTAATGAATTATCGATTCTTATTGGAGAAGCCCTTCCCCGTAGATTTTTCTTGTCCTATCCGGATAAAATTTTCGGCTTAAGGTTACTTTTTTGGAGGCCTTTTTTGCTTTTAGCCATCCATCGTTTCAAAGCCGGTGAGAATATAGAGTGTAGAAATCGCTTTGTTTATAATCACTTCCATTTGTGGCCTTCCAGCTCTGCTCCCAGTTCCATTACTTTATTTATCAGAATTTGAAAATCTTCTTTCACGGTACGGTGATTGGTATTGGCTACCCTGATGGAGTATTTTCCTTTTAAAGTAGTATAAGTTGGAAGTGCAACGCCACTTTCATGCAAGCGAAACAATAATTCTTTATTCAATGCATTGAGCTGCTCATTGTTTTTTAAATTTCCTACATATCTGAAACAAAGGATGTTTAATGGCGCCGGGGCAGTTAGTTCCAATTCCGGCTGGTTGGCAATTAATGATTTCAGATATTGAACCTGCTCAATGTTCTGAGTTACCATTCTGCCGAATTTTTTACTGCCATGTTCCTTCAGCGACATCCATATTTTCAATGCTTTAAAGCCTCTTGAAAGCTCTACTCCATAATCGCTGAACCAGAAATCGCCGCCTGCCAGTCCACGATGCTCATGCTGGAGATATACCGACTGCAATGAAAATGTTTTATAATGAGCCTCTTTATTGCGCACCAGTGTGCATGCGGCTTCATAAGGAATATACATCCATTTATGCATATCAAAAGCAATGGAATCGGCACGCTCTATACCGGCAATTTTATTTTGATACTTTTCCGACAAAGAAAGCATCGCGCCAATTGCGCCATCTACATGAAACCATAAATTTTCCTGCGCGCATAAACCGGCCAAAGCCATTAAATCATCGCAGGCCCCTGTGTTTACAGTGACCGCGTTTCCAATAACACAAAACGGATAAAATCCTGCTTTACGGTCGCGGATGATTTGTTGTTGCAGTTCGTCAATTTTTATTTCGTAATCATCATTCACATCAATTAAACGAAGCGACTCGCTTCCCAGCCCTAAAAGCTCTACCGATTTATTGATGCAATTGTGCACTTCTTTCGAAGCATAGACCAGCATTCTTTTTCCGGAACCATACATTCCCTTTGCACGCAAATCGAAATCCGCCTTTGCATACCGGGCAACTGTAAGGCCGATTAAATTGGCCATAGAGCCACCGCTCACCAGCAGGCCACTTGCGTCTCCGGGAAAATGAAACAATTCTTTGAACCAATTGATCAGTTGATTTTCTACCAAACCGCCCGCCTGGTTTCCGCCGCCCTGGTTAATATTAATTCCTGCTGCAAGCATATCGGCCAGCATGCCAAAAGGAGTTCCATTACCCATAACCCAACCCCAGAACCGCGGATGGATGTTGCCGGTTGGATAAGGAAGTATCTTTGTTTTAAATTCCTCATAAATTTTTGCCTGTTGCTCCCCTTCCACCGGCACCGGCTTGTTAAAAAAATCTCTGACTTCTGGGGTCGGTTCCTGCCAAACTTTGCGGTCGCGTACAGTTGCCAGAAAGTGCATCATGTCTTTTACCATTTGAACCCCTAATTGTTCCATCATGTTCCAGTCAGATGGGTCGAGCGTTTCTTCGTTTATTGCCATGCTCTTAATTTTTATTAATTCAATAAAATTAATGCGGACAGTTCATTTTGTATTTATTATTGGATAGAACACAAAATTATAGTATTAATGAGGTGGTTTTTCTTTTTCATTTGTTCCGCCATTGCGAGGCACAAAGCAATCTCCTCGTTCAGTCATTATAAGGTACGAAGCAATCTCAACTTAAAGGGGATTGCTTCGAAAACCCCAATCAAAATTTTTCTAAACAATAAATTTCATCCGGGGTTTTCTCGCAATGACGACTCAGTGGGTATTCGCGTCATTGTGGGTATTTCCGGTAGATTGGAGCTGGCTGTTTTCCGTCATTGATAAGGCACAAAGCAATCTCCTCGTTCCGCCATTGCGAGGCACGAAGCAATCCCTCTATCATCGGTCATCATGAAGAACCGTTCTTTTTCTAAATACCGAAGGCATTTTCTTTGCCTGCTTTTCAACCAGTTCTTCTTCGCCCAGCAGCATCCCCCATGCCTGCAGCGATTCTACCCGGTCAAAAATAATTTTTGCTATGGCAATTACCGGTATGGATAAAAACATACCCGGGATGCCCCAAAGCCGCTCTCCTATTACAACGCCAATCAGTGTTATAAACGGATTGATTTTTACTTTTGAACCTACAATGAGCGGCAAAAGTATATTGCTGTCTATAAGATGCA
>JBQCFO010000664.1:0-7854 GCA_051959055.1 Ginsengibacter sp.
TAAAAATCCGCTCCGCCGCATACGATAAATAAGAGAGAAAAAAAAAACACGCAAAGCTTAGGAGAATTAAACGAAAGTGAAGCCAATAAAAGAGCAGCAAACAATTAATTCAGGGAAGAACTTCCATTTGAAGAGCTGGCTAATGAAAACATTTTTAACGCCAAAACTCCCAGAAGGGATTTTCTAAAATATATGGGCTTTAGCACAGCGGCGGCAGCCATCGCTGCAAGTTGCGAAATGCCGGTTCATAAAGCCATTCCTTTCCTCCATAAGCCGGATGATATTATAGCCGGTATTCCAAATTATTATGCTTCTACCTATATAAATGATGGTGACGCAGTGCCGGTAGTGGTAAAGCAAAGAGAGGGGCGTCCCATTAAAATTGAAGGAAATGATCTTTCAACTTTGACAGATGGAGGAACTTCGGCGCAGGTACAATCTTCTGTATTGGATTTATACGATACAACCCGGCTTCGTTATCCGCTGGCCAATAAAAAAGAAGCCACTTTTGAAGCAATTGATAAAATGGTGGCTGATGGATTGGCTGCAAGTGCAGGAAAGCCTTTGGTATTACTTACTTCTTCTTATACTTCAATAACGGGCAAACAAATAATAGCAGATTTTTTAACAAAATACCCGGGAAGCAGGCATGTACAATATGATGCCGTTTCATGCAGTGGAATGTTAGAAGCAAACCTCGCTTCTTATGGTAAAAAAGCGCTGCCGGCCTATCATTTTGAAAATGCAAAAGTTATTGTAAGCCTTGGTGCAGATTTCCTGGGTAACTGGATAAGCCCAGTGGTTTTTGCAAATCAATATGCTGCCGGTAGAAGAATCAACGAAAAAAATCCGGTGATGAGCAGGCATATCCAGTTTGAAGGATTCTATAGCATGACCGGTGCAAGCGCTGATGAGCGTTATTTGCACAAACCTTCTGAAACCGGTGCTATTGCTCTGGCCTTATTAGGTGCATTGGGTGGAGGTACTTCTGCTAATGTATCACCTGAGCTGGCAACCGCGGTAAAAAGCACTGCGGCTGAATTATTAGCTCACAAAGGAGCGGCTCTCGTGGTTTGCGGAAGCAATGACAAAAACATCCAGGTAATTGTAAATGCGATAAATGAAGCGATTGGGGCTAATGGAAAAACCATTGACTGGAATTCAACCGTAAATTATCGCCAGGGAATTGATGCAGATATGATTACCCTCACACAGGATCTTAATTCGGGTAATGTAGGTGCGCTTCTTGTGTATGGAGCAAACCCGGTTTATAGTTATTTCGATGCGCAACGGTTTGCCGAAGGGGTCAAAAAATGTCCGTTTACTCTTTCTTTCAGTGAAAAAATGGATGAAACTACCGAACTTTGTAAATACGTGATCCCTTCTCACCACTGGTTGGAAAGCTGGGGCGATGCAGAGCCTCAAACAGGTTATATAACTGCCCTTCAACCCCTCATTCATCCTTTATTTAAAACCAGGCAGTTTGAATCCTCTCTTTTAAAAATTACCGGAAGCCCTGATGAATATGAAACTTATTTCAGGAATTATTGGACTGGCAAACTTGGAGGACTTGATAATTATGAAAGGTTTTTACAGGATGGTGTAATTGAAAATTCTAAACTAAAAACACAGCGAACAGTTGTAAATGTTTCGGATCTGACATCTGCATCATCTTCCGATGTTGCAACTTTTGCATCTTCTGATTCCGCTGTTACTAAAGCACCCGTGGTTAAGGATTCCACAAACCCGGCGGTAGTTACTGCTGTCACCTTTGCACCGGTTGCTTTTACAGGTAATATTGCAGATGCCTCTGCCAAAATAAACGGCGCTAAGGGTGGTGAAGTTGAAATGATTTTATATCCGAATATAGCTATCGGTACCGGCTCACGCGCCAGCAATGCATGGTTGCAGGAGGCAAGCGATCCGATTACAAAAGTGGCGTGGGACAACTTTGCAATGATTTCGCCGGATATGGGAAAAAGTATGTTTGACATTGACATTTTTAACCCGCGCCAGGCCGACAAATACGAAGTGCATGTGGATAAGCCGGTCATCAAAATTGTTGCAAATGGGAAACCGGTTGAATTGCCAATTATGATTGTACCGGGTGTACATCCAAATGTAATAGCAGTTGCCGTTGGATACGGGCGTGAAAGTAATGATAAAACAAAAACAAAAGAATATATAGGGCCTTCGGCTGATGGTACCGGCAAAAATATGTACCCTTTTACCTATTTAAATGGGACAAACATTGCTTATTCGATGCCGGTAACTATAGAAAAAACAGGTAAAACCTATCGTACAGCTACTTCTCAGACGCACAGCATTACGGAAGGACGTCCGGTAGTAAGAGAATCCCGGTTAAAAGATTTTATTGCCGATCCGGGTCAATTGAATAAAGAGGAAGAAGAAGAATTGAAGGCTTATGGAGAAAACTTTACCCGTGATGCTACTTTATATCCGACTTTCGACAGGCCGGGAATAAAATGGGGAATGAGTATTGATTTGAATACTTGTATCGGATGTAGCGCATGCACCATTGCCTGCGTTGCTGAAAATAATATTTCGACCGTTGGAAAATTTGAAGTTTCCCGCTACCATGATATGCAATGGATTCGCATAGACCGCTATTTTACGGGTAATCCGCAGAATCCGGATGTAGTTTTCCAGCCTATGCTTTGCCAGCAATGTGATAATGCACCTTGTGAAAACGTTTGCCCTGTATCGGCAACGAACCACAGCAGCGAAGGTCTCAATCAAATGGTCTACAACCGTTGTATTGGTACCAAATATTGTGCAAACAACTGCCCTTACAAAGTGCGCAGGTTCAACTGGGCGGATTGGAACGGTGCAGATAGCTTCCCGGATAATCAACGTGGTATCATTTCTGATGCGACAACAAATCTTGATGAAGATCTTACCAGAATGGTTTTGAACCCGGATGTTACGGTCAGGGCAAGAGGGGTGATGGAAAAATGTACTTTCTGCATTCAGCGTTTACAGCAGGGAAAGCTCAATGCCAAAAAAGAAAACAGGATATTAAAAGATCAGGAAGTAAAAACAGCTTGTATGCAGGCGTGCCCCACTCATGCTATTGAATTTGGAAATCTGAATGATCAGGAAAGTAAGATTGCCAGATTGAGAAACGATGAACAAAAGAACAGAAGGTTTTATGTATTGGAGCAATTACATACACTTTCTAATGTTAACTATCTTACTAAGATAAGAAATACAGAAAGAGAAGTAGGCAGCACGCAGGAAAAAATTTAGAATTAATACATTTCATAAGCCTTCAGATGCTATCTGTGGCTAAAAGCTAATAAGAGTATGTCATTATTAAAATACGAATCTCAGCTCCGCGAACCATTAATTGATGGAGATAAAACCTATCATCAGGTAACTGAAGATATCATTAGCCCTCTCGAAACAAAACCTTCCAGGCTTTGGTGGATAGGATTCTCCATTGCAATTGCTTTGTTGCTTTTCGGAGTTTATTCTGTATACAGGGAAGTTGTATACGGAATAGGACAATGGAATATTAACAGAACCGTAGGTTGGGGTTGGGATATTACCAACTTTGTTTGGTGGATTGGTATCGGGCACGCGGGTACATTGATTTCTGCCATCCTTTTATTGTTTGGACAAAAATGGAGAACCGGTGTAAACAGGGCTGCAGAAGCTATGACCATTTTTGCTGTAATGTGTGCCGGTATGTTTCCTATATTTCACATGGGGCGTGTATGGGATGGATTTTTCATATTGCCTTATCCAAATACCCGCGGACCAGTTTGGCCTAATTTCAATTCAGCGCTTTTGTGGGATGTTTTTGCAGTATCCACTTATTTTACCGTTTCAGTTTTGTTTTGGTACACCGGGCTGTTACCCGACCTGGCCACCATCCGCGATCGCGCAAAAACAAAATTCAGAAAAATGTTTTATGGACTGACATCTTTTGGCTGGACGGGAAGTACGAAACACTGGCAGCGGCAGGAAAGTCTTGCCCTCGTGTTGGCAGGTTTGGCTACACCGCTTGTATTGTCAGTACACACTATCGTATCATTTGACTTTGCAACATCAGTGATTCCCGGATGGCATACTACGATATTTCCGCCGTATTTTGTTGCCGGGGCGGTATTTTCAGGCTTTGCTATGGTGCAATCACTGTTGATTATTACCCGCAAAGTGCTTCACCTCGAGGATTATATTACCATCGGTCATATTGAAGCGATGAACAAAATTATTGTTCTTACGGGTTCTATAGTAGGTTGTGCTTATTTATCCGAATTATTTGTGGCATGGTACAGTATGAACCCTTATGAATGGTGGGCTTTTCGTGAAAACAGGGTAAATATTTTCAGCCCTTATGGATGGGCATATTATGGAATGATCTTTTGTAATGTAATATCTCCACAGCTTTTCTGGTCCAGGAAACTGAGAAGAAATGTATTGTTTACTTTCTTTATGTCTATTTTGATCAACGTGGGCATGTGGTTTGAAAGGTTTGTAATTTTCGTTACTTCTATTTACCGCGATTATCTGCCATCCTCCTGGACTACTTATTATAGTCCTACTATCTGGGAAATCGGATTTTACCTAGGAACATTCGGGTTGTTTTTTACCTGTTACTTCCTTTTTGCAAAATTCTTCCCGGTAATTGCCGTAGCAGAAATTAAAGCGATATTGAAAACCAGCGGTGAAAATTTCAAAGATAAAATGTCTGACCTTGAAGAAATGAACACTGGTCAATTTTATGAGCAGGAAGTGGAACATGCTCATTAATATGGTAGGATAAAGAAAAGCTATTATTAATTAAAATACCCTTGCGGGGTCAACAATATGATTAAAAAATTTGTAGTAGGTTCCTTTGAAGACGAAAGAGTTTTATTCTCTGCCGTAAAAAATGTGCGCAGGGCCGGTTATAAAATCCATGATGTCTATACTCCATATCCCATTCACGGTCTTGATAAAGCCATGGGATTAAGGGAAACAAGTCTGCATACGATGGGATTTATTTATGGAATCACCGGAACTACCGTAGCTCTTGCTGGTATGGGTTGGATCTTTGCAACAGACTGGCCTTTGAACATCGGGGGAAAACCTCATTTTCCGTTACCGGCATTTATTCCAATTACTTTTGAACTTACGGTATTATTTTCAGCAGTTGGTATGGTTTGGACATTTTGCTGGCTTTGCAAAATGATGCCGGGAGTTAAAAAACACCATTTTAACCTGCGTTCGACTGATGACCTGCTAACTATGGTAATTGAATGCAACGCAAGTTCAAACACAGCTGAAATTGAAACTTTTTTAGCAGACAACGGGGCAATAGAAATTAATACGCAGGAAGCTGAAGAAGGATGGTGGTTTGGAAGATATGACAAAGAACAGAAATTATACAGAACAGAAGAAATTGGAGTGGGAGATTAATTGAAAGCAAAAATTTAACTTATTTCTCTGTTTACTGTGAAAGTTTGAAAAATGAAATTGAAATAAGAATTTGACGTATTTCTTGTTTTACTGCGTCGGAAATTAAAAGAAAGTGAAACAGGAATGTGAGTTTTGGATGTTAAAAAAACTATTAAGAAAAATTCTAAACCGGAATTTTAGATATGAAAAAAATAAGAATTCTTTTATCGTTTGTGCTAATAATTGGAATGGTTACTATAATGGATATTTGCGGAAGCAAGCGGGATCCGGGAAGAACTTACATGCCGGATATGGCATATAGCCGGGCATATGAAGCTTACGCGCCTAATAACCTGGCAAAGGAAGACATCAATTATGTTCCCTATCCTGTAGAAGGAACGATCAGAAGAGGCGATCTTTTTCCTTATCCGTTACCCAACGACTCCAATGGATACAGAATGAGCGCTCAAATTAAAGATCCGCTGCCACCCCTTGATTCGAATCAAATGAAAGAAGCAGGAAGGTTATTTAATATTAACTGCGCTATATGCCACGGAGCTGAAATGAACGCACAAGGGCCTTTGGCTACAGGCGGCAAAGTACCTGCGGTAGCAAATCTGACATTAGCTCAATATGTAAAAATGCCTGCCGGCACGATGTTTCATTCAATTACTTATGGAAAAGGAAATATGGGAAGTTATGCATCACAATTGACCCGTGAACAAAGATGGATGGTTATTCAGTATGTAAAGCAGCATCAATTGGCAGGAGCCGCAGGTTCTGCAGCAGCATCAGATTCTACAAAAGCAGGCGCTTCGGGAGGCAGTGATTCATCAGCAGCAAAATAACATTGATTAAAAGGTTTAAAAGTTTTATCAAAAAATAATTATTAATGGACAATCAATATGTAACACCAACGGGATATAAAAAGTGGTCAACCGGATTGATGATTGTGGGCGGATTATCACTCATTCTCGGCATTATATTTTTGAACCCCCTTGCAGGCGCTCACGGTGAGAATGTGAACAGTACCCGTTTTTGGGCCGTATTACTTCAAAACAGTATTTTCTGGCTGATGTTGGTAAATATCGCCACCTTCTTTATTGTGATCAATACTTTGGCAATGAGTGGCTGGCAGGAAGCATTTCGCAGGGTAACAGAAGCGGTATCTTCCCTTGTACCTATAATGGGGGTAATTGCCATGGTCATTTTTCTATGTATCATATTCGGCAACCGTGCTGATATATATCCCTGGCTCGATAAAAATGCCGTTGCTCATGATCATGTACTAAATGGCAAAAAAGGATTTTTAAATCCGGGAGTTTATTTAATTTATTCACTTCTTACTATTTTCCTTTGGTCCTATTGGGGCAAAAAATTGCGGACATTAAGCTTAAAGTCGGATGAAAACGGCCCAATGGATTATGAAACTGCAAAACTATTTCACAAAAAAATGTCTGGTATCTCAGCATATTATGTGGTTTTCTTTGTGGTTACAATGGGCTCGCTTATCCCATGGCTCTGGTTGATGAGTATTGATGCTCATTGGTACAGCACCATGTATAGCTGGTACACCTTTGGAAGTGCCTTTGTATCTGGAATTGCCCTCCTTACGCTTTTTGTAATTTATTTTAAAAACCGTGGGCAACTGGAATTTGTAACAAAAGAACATATCCAGGATTTGGGAAAATATATGTTTGCCTTTTCTATTTTCTGGACCTACTTATGGTTTGCACAATTTATGCTTCAATGGTACGGTAATATTCCTGAAGAAACAATTTACTTCAAAGTCCGTTTACAGGGCCCTTATGAAGGATTGTTTTATTTAAATCTGGTTTTAAATTTTGTAGCCCCAATCCTGATTTTTATGAAGCGGGCTACCAAAAGAAATTATTTTATTGTAACCTTTATGTGTATTCTCATCATTTTTGGACATTGGATAGATTTTTACCAGATGGTAATGCCCGGAACTGTAGGAATGCATCCACATCTAAGCTGGTATGAATTTGGAATTCCGTTGGGCTTTGTGGGCTTGATTATGTGGGGTGTAAGCAGGTACGCATCAAAAGTTCCAATGACGCCAAAGAATAATCCTTTCATCAAAGAAAGTATCATTCATTTTGTGTAAGAGAATGGAAACATGGTTAAAATTGTAGCAGACTGAAGCTTCTTTAAACTTACCTTTGCCTAAAAATGAACTGAAATCCGGTAAGCAAAATGATTGTTTTTGGTTGTTTGATGAGATTGTAAAATATTGTATTTATTAAATTTTTAAAGATCCGTATTCCGGATGAGGAAAAAATAAATAAACATGAATACCTTTTTTTTGATAGCGATAGTTGTGCTTATTTTTCTGGTGATATTCCAGATCTCAAAGGCAAGTGAATATGTAAGCATTCTGAAAGGAGAAGAAAAATCCCGCAAACAAAACAATAAGATCAATGGATT
>JBQCFO010000665.1:0-8760 GCA_051959055.1 Ginsengibacter sp.
AGATTCATTTATAATTTCTGACACAGCGGTGAAAAAACAGGCAAGGGTATATAAAAGCGTTTTGAAACTCGATAAAAATTTTCACATCTACATCCATGGCAACAAAGAACTGATTGAAAAAGGATATGATGAAGGGATGAAAATGAGTTATTATAAGGTTTATTTTAAAGAGGAGAATTAAAATAACACAAACGAGGGACAAAGGTTTTATGGCGTTATTCTACAATAAGATGCAATTTTTTCTTATTAGCAGGAACGCTGTTGTTTGCCAAAGGCCGGTGATAAATAAAGACGATATCTTCTGCGCCGGAAGCCGTTATGCTGAAACGCATGATTTCGGTTAGCGGAGCGCCGGGCATGTTTCTCTTTATATGCTCGTATTTGGTATCTTCCTGTATGCAAAATCTTGGTTTGCCCGATACCTGCCATACAAAACCGGTACCTGATGCCATCGGCAATTTTATTAATAAAGTGTTGCCTTTATGAACCTTTATTGTTTTTTGTTTCTCCCCGGAAAAAGTAACGGCAATTACTCTTTGCGGCTTCCTCGCCTTGCAGTTGGAAAAAGCAAACATCCCGATGATAATCAATACGGCGCCAATATTTTTCATCCTGTTTATTTAAACAGTAAAGGTAGCATGATAAGAACCAGGGATATATGTTAAAAAAAATCCCCCGGATTTCACCGGAGGATAGAAATGAATGAGACGTATCGTAAAGGCGATCATTAAATGGTAAACCAGTAAACGTTGCCGGTAGGTACAATTTTAGAGCTTATAAAAACTGAATAAGGCAAATACCAATACCCGGCATTGCCCCAGCTTGTGCCCCAGGAATTTTCCATCAGGAACACTTGTTTGGTATCATCATAACCGTAAATGATATTCGCATGGCCACCCAATAACCTCGCTCCCTGAACAAGGTTACCGGTTGAAGTTAAAGGGTTGTAAGTATAATTTGTGGTATTCAGGCCTTCAAAAAGGGTGTAACGTGAATTGTCGTACACATTGAAACCCATACACACAGGAATATTTTCTCGCAGCAATGTTTTGACAGTAGCGGTATCGCCCTGGGCAACCATTCCATAGTTGCTTGCTGAGGGTCCGATCTCATAAAGCAATGCATTGCTAACGGCGGTGGAACTCGGTGCGGTTCTGTAGGCTTTCGAAGTTGGTCCGGCAGTTTGAGTTGCATTTACAGGATATGCGTAATCTGGTTCTATACATTCGCCATACTTTTGCAACGCTTCAGGTATATCTACCATTTCGGCACCGGGATCTGAAGTGAGGCTATAGTGCTCTATTTTAACCCGCTCAGCATAGTAGAGGTACAGCGGACTTAAAATGGGGCCCCACGAGTTACCATTTGCGTAATACTCAGTTATTTCGTTGGCTTCGGTACCACAAAAACCAGTACATGAACCAATTTGTTCCTGGTTTCTCACTGCAGGAGTAACCAGCGAGTAAGCTGAAGGCGCTGCAGCATCAGACATTTCCCGGGCTCGCGTACTACTTGCAAACATGGTCCTGATCTGAGCGGCGTCATACACAGGCACATTTATATAGTGTGCGGGATTGGGAGGAAGTAACCCGTAAGAGTGTAATCCACTGGGTGAAACTTCCGGCTGCATAGCCAGATTAGCGTCCTTTTTAGAACAACCGAACAGAATAAGTCCGGAAACAGCAATAAGCGATAAAAAACTGGAAATGTTTCTCATTTTTTTTGTTTAAGGTGGGAAAAAAGTGTTAAGTATTAAGTGTAATGGGGTAATTAGCTTCAAATCCTATAGAAGTAAGAGGTGTTTTTTCGTAAGATTTGATTGGATAAAAAGTCTTTTTAAAGATAAATAAATTATTAACAAAACAAATAGGCTGCTGTCTTGAATTGGCAACTCAACAGGATTATTACATTCTACTGACGAAAGCAATGTGGATTATTAAAATAGAATAATAAACATTAGGCGCAAATGGCTAAAAAAATTGATTTCCAGTTTTGTAAAAAATTTCTGAAATTAAAGAGCGATAAGTTTTAACCTCTTCTAAAAAAGTAGCTCAATTTTTAAAGCCTGAAAGGCTGAAATGATTATAGAAACCTGGGTTTAAAGGTTTTTAAAATCCCGAAGATGATATATCACCCCTGCCCGTTTGGTCAGTCGGGCTTTCAGGGGTTTAAAAGCGGTTGAAATGAAATGCTATAATAATCTCATCCCTTCAGGATTTGAAAACATCTCTTTTTAATCGTTCTTTCAAATTGAAATTTATTTGATGATCATGCGGTTTATCTTTATTGTCCTTTATTAAAATTTGAATTTTTGATCTGACTAACATGTCCTGCGTTACAAACTCAGGAGCACTTGCTATCGTTTGCGATGTTTCGGATCATGCACAAGTAAAGGCAATGGTGAATAAAACCGTGGAAGCATTCGGAAAGCTGGATGCAGCCTTTAACAATGCAGGTATCCGGAATGTGTATGAAATTAATTCGGTAAAAGAAAGCCTTCGCAATTTAAACGGCCTGGGGGAACCCGACGATTCTCTATCTTTGTAAAATCATTATGCATTTGCCACCGGTCAACGAAAAAGTTAACGCGTTTGATTTGAGCAAGTGAAGCAAATGATCTTTTAAAAGTGCTAATTTGCTGCTTATGAAAAAAATGACATACTCCTTCACTGTATTACTACTATCTTTATTTTTATTATCTATTGCCGGATGTTCAAAAACTGAAAAGAAGATTGAGATCACAGACCAGACTTACATCATACAGGCTTCGAATATAAGTGTAAGTGATATAACGTTCACCATTAAAACTTCTCTGGACCAGCAAAAATCCTTTACCATTCCCAAAAATAGTACAAAGGACGTTTACGTTCATGCGTCTGCCGGAGAATATGTGACATTTACAGTAACAAAGGCCGCCTGCGAATACAGGATATTGGATGCCAGGGGCGCAACTATTGCCCTTTACCAGAGCTTTCCTTCTTCTACGGGTACTGTTGAGTTGGATTTTATTGCATTTGCGCCTGAAGATGAGAAAAAGGATATGATCAAATACAAAACGGGTTTAGCCAAAGTGATTGGTGAGCACTTAACCGGCAGGCCCTACCTGCTTCAGGAAAGATATTATCTCGGGAATGGGACCAAGACCGACAACTCTGCAGTACAAGCTTCCTGTACCTACAGTGATGAATATGTTTTTCTTCCGCAAAGAGGCGAATTTGGAAATTTTAATCCGGAACGAATGATTCTCTCCACAGTAATTGACCAAAACAAATCTTCCTGCTCTTATAACGCCGGTCCTATTGTGCCAGCAAACATCTCAGTTTTTACCAATGGAAATAATATCGTCTCTTTTCCAATTTGGGATCGCCTGGCTGTGGACGGCCCTCCGTCTTCCATGATTTACAGGCAGCTCATTATTGACTCGATTAATAGCAACGGCATATTAACCTTGCACAGGGAAGTGAACAATAAAAAAGAGGTATTTGTTTATAGTCCAAAATAATTTTATTGCAGTGATCAAACGGAAATGATTCGTGAGGCCCAAACCGGGGAAGCGGCCATTTCTGACTCACAGGAATTATACAAATCAAAAAGATTATAGTTCAGATATTTTTTTTGTTTGTAACAATTGTTGCCATCTTGCGACTTATCATAGAAAATTAACCACATTGCAAAAGCAGGAAGCGGAAACAGCGTTTGTAAAGCACGTAAGCGAACATGAGTTGATGCTATACAAAATATGCCGCATCTATGCCCACAGTGACGCAGACAGGCAGGATCTTTTCCAGGAAATGGTTATCCAGCTTTGGAAAGCCTATCCAAAGTTTAAAGGCGATTCGAAGATAAGCACGTGGCTTTACAGGGTAGCTCTTAATACCGCCATTTCAGAATTGAGAAAGAAAAAAAACGTGATCCGTTCCTATGAACCCAGCACGATACCCGAATCGGCTGGAGCGCATTATCCTGAATATTCTGAAGAAGAAAGATTGCAGCAGCTTTACCAGGCCATTGAACAATTAAATGAAGTGGAAAAAGCGATCGTAATGTTATATATGGAAGAACGAACGTATGAAGAGATGGAAGAAATATTGGGCGTGGGCCAGGGAAACCTGAGGGTGAAGATGAACCGGATCAAAGAAAAATTACGTCAGCTTACAAAAAATTATTAACCATGGAACTCGATGATCTGAAACAAACATGGAAGCAAAACCAGTCAGCAAAACCTTTAAATACTGATATTATGCAACTCATACAACACAAAAGTTATGGCCCAGTGGCAGCTTTAAAAAAAGCCTTTAGAAAACAAATCATTTTGATGGCGGTCATCCCTGCATTTTTTATAATCTCTAACGCTGATAATTTAAGCGCTGTATTAAATAGTGTGATTCTCTGGTGCTACATTACTTTTTGCATCGGCGTAATTATTTTTTCTTATTACAATTACCAGATCGTGAACAAAATGGGAGGGATGGACAACCTGGTAAAAACCAACCTGGAACAACAGGTGACTCTGCTGGAAACAAGGATGAAATGGAAGAAAACCGGTTTGATGATTGCGCTTATATTCTTTATCCTGTTAGTCGAGATAGTGCCTTATTTTCAACATTACCGGATGCTGGATAAGTGGCACGTGCTGCCTGCCGCAATAAGATACCTTTCTTATGCCGGATTAATTGTACTGCAATATTTTGCCAATACCTGGGTAAATGATAGAAGGTATGGCAGGCATCTGAAATATTTAAAAGATCTGGTAAAAGAAATGCAGTAAAGGTGGTTGAAGCAGATGAGGTTTTTAGTTTAGGTCTCCTAACCTGTGCTGTCCGTAACTTTAGACCGTAGAGAAAGCATACCGATGATGTATGATTTTCTGATGTTTGATCTAAAATACAAATTCTCCTTATTCCTTCGTTTACTGTGCCGCTTCGACCGGGAGTAAAAAGTTTCCGGTGAGGACAACCGGCCATGGAGAAAGAAAGAATTAATTGCTAGCGGAAACTCGCAAAACGCAAATTCCCATTATTCCTTTGTTTACTATCGGTTTTCTGAACCGGTTGTTATTGACCATTCCTAAAGTAGCCCCGGGACCTGACATTAAAGCCTGTTAGGAGTATAATATATTTTTTAATGCTGCGTTAAATACAGAAAAAATTATCCATGTTATTTAAGAAACAAATTTTCGCTGCCTTCTTTTTCTTGTTCTGTTTCCATTTATGTAATGCTCAAATTGAGGTGGACTATGCCCATGGCAAAGATTATAATTCTATCGGGTTCGGGGGATTTTTAAATTTCAGTTTTCCTGCGTCGGAAAGCGATTATCTAACTGTAGAAGGAGGCGTACAATATTTTAATAGCAGCGATGATGAGGAGCTGGCATTAATTCCTGTTTTGGCTGGTTATCGTTACACATTAGACCGCAGCGGTTCCGGATTCTATGTTGAACCATTTGCCGGTTATGCGTTCGGCGGTTCTACTATCGGCTCATATAATTCAAATGGTGCTTGGGAAGGCGGTAACGTAAAAGTTGCAGGACCTGCAGGAGGATTGGGGATAGGGTACCTTTTAGATATTGGCAACATTCCCTTTAATCTCGGCCTGCGCTTTCAGCACAACTTTGGAAATTACGGTACAAACATAATCGCATTCAGAATTTCCCATTCCTTCGGCTTTCGGAAAAGAAATGAGTATTGATTCTGACAGATATTAATGATAATGAACTATGGAAGATTTTCTCATCCAGTTTGAAAACGAACCAATTCCAAAACCGCGGAATGTGAAACTGGCAATAATTTTACTCGTTTCTGTAATTTGCGTTGCTACCCTTAGCCTGTTCTCAAACCTTATCTTTACAGATTTCTATACTTTTAAAGAAAAAATTCCTAACTATCTTGTAAGTCTTGCCATTTTTGTGTTCCTGGCATTTCACATTAATGCCCGGAGAAATTGGGCGCGCATTCTTTATATCGTCTTGCTGGTAATAGCTATGATTACTATCCCGTCGAATATAGTTCGCCTGATGAGTGTAAATAAATTATCAGCTTTAATTCTTTTTGTTAAAACTGTAATGGAAGTTGCCGCAGTGGTGGCCTTACTTACAAAGCCAAGTAATAAGTGGTTCAAGGCAAGGGTATAGAAGTGCGCTTTCGAAAGTATGTTTGCGGGCACAAGCGCAGGGTTGCGTCAACAGGCGGGCAGGAGCGCGACGTTCTCAACCCACCTTAACTCCTTTAATCTTTCCGTCACTCAACTTCGGCAACTTAATATTTCCTTGATTTACCCATAGCCCTTACCTCCTCGTCATCGAGTACCGGAGATACAACCGAATCAAGCAGCGGCATCCAGTTAACTGCCCAATTGGCAATTGCTGTTGCATCATCCGATTCAAAAATGGCAACGCCTGTACCGGCGGATACATCATGCCAGCGGCCAATCAGTTTTATTTTATCGCCCATATCTGCCGCATCATCAGCAGCAGACATTGCAGAAAACCCCTTTAGCGCTTCCATCCTTTTATCCTGGTGCAGGCGCCAGCTTAGCATAAATTTCATAATTGTATGTTTAGTTGTTAATAAACAACAGCATCGGAAAGTAACAGAGGCAGATGGCTAAAGTTTTCAGGAGCGATTGGACTTATAAAGAAAGCGGCTCTTGAGCTTGAGGAAATATTCATTGGGTATCAGTCTGCAAGCTAAGGGTTTTGTTTTGAAAGCAAATAATTAATACTTGTATCCTGGCCATAAAATTGTAAAAAGTTCGATTCTTCCTCACTAAAATAAAACCAGTACTTGAGGGATCTCCGGTGGCAGGCTTTCTTCTTCGTACACAAAGTTTCACGAAGGAGCTTTCTTCCTGGTGCACCATGGTGTTCTTTCGTTACTAAATTTGAATCATAACAGAATTCCTTTTCAAAAAAAATAGTTCAGCTTAAAAATGTATTATTGAGTCTTTTATAAATTTGTTGGTGACAACAAAGGAATGGTAAGTAACGCCCTTGCACAGGTCGGAAACTGCACCAGAGTGTGTGTAATTACAAATCAGCAATTGAAGCCTTTGTAAACGTTTTTTTCGATTCCTTTTCAACCGTATCGGCGTTGACCATAAATTCAATTTTAAACAGTTTATAAAATTATTCGGCGAAACGGTTAACTTTCCGTTTGTGATTGCAGACAGAAAAAATACTGAACAAAAAAAATTTAAATGTCTTCCACTTTTTTATAAATGATAAAGTATGGACAATGAATTTATAATTGCACAAAATCCGATTCTTAAAAATTATATCAGCGTAATGTGGCAATGCTCAGGATCTCCTGATTACAAAAATGAAATGATCCTGCCTTCAGGAATCGTAGAAATTATTTTTAATTTTTCAGGTAATTTTTTTACCGGTCAAATCATAAGAGATCCTTTTTCTGTAAAAAGGTCTTTTATCAACGGATTTAATACAAAACCTATTTTATTAAAACTACCCTGTGATCATTCATTTTTCGGAGTGCGCTTTCATCCGTTTGTTATCCGGCATTTGTTTGGCTTTAATGCCGGCGAATTTGCCAACCGGACCATTGATCTTACATTGATAGATCCATTTTTTAATTCACTCTGGCATCAGCTTTATGAAGCAAAAGATTTTTCAAAAAGAGTTTCAATTTTTAGAGAATGGCTATTAAAAAAGACAGGCGGCATTATTCACCGGGCAAATGCGATTGATTTGTTTTTAAACAATGAGCCGGAGAAAAAATATTGCGTTCACACACTTTCGAAAACGTTGTATAGTTCGCCACGCCAGCTTTCCAGGAAATTTTATCAATTGACCGGCATGAATACTTTACATATTTTAACCTATAAAAATTATCTCAAAAGCCTCGCACTAATGGAGAATCCAAAACTTTCATTGACAGAAATTGGTTATAGCTGCCACTTTTCTGACCAGTCACATTTTATAAAGGTCTTTAAAGATTTTGCCGGTATTACGCCCGGCGAATATCAAAAGCAAAAAAGCTTTTTGAAGGGACATATTTTTCAGTGACCCTTGTTTTAAAATGTCCGTTCTATACAATTTAGCGGGTTTTTCATGAAAGATATTTGCAGAAAAAACATAACAAATTGAAAACGATTGTTCTCTACCTTTCTATTGTTTTTGCAAGCGGAGTTTTATTTGTAAATATCTACAATTCGATTGTTGATACCACTGCATGGGGCGCTCATTTTCCTGAATCCATTCAAACAACAAGAGATTATTACCAAAACGTAAATCCGGGAACTTTTTTCCGGGTTTTCTCCCCAATCAACCAGGTGCTTGCGTTGTTATCGCTGATCCTTTTTTGGAAAGCCTCAGCCGCTGTAAGAACTTTTTTATTGGTGGCATTCATTCTTTACGTTTTGGCCGACGTTTTCACCTTTGCTTATTTTTATCCAAGAAATGACATCATGTTCAAGTCCGATATTTCAACCAGTCTCCAGGCAATAAAAACGGCGTGGAAACAATGGGTCCCGATGAATTGGCTCAGAAGTCTTATCATTGTGCTCGGACTGATCTGCTCTTTTATTGCCTTGCATAAAATTTCTTCACGAAGTTTGAAATCTCTTTATCAGTAAATAAACAAAAAACCATGAATCATTTATTTTCTATCGGGCTTTTTATTCACATTATCGGAATTACGTGTATAGCCGGCGGTTCTGTTGGAGGACTTGTTCTTGAAAATCAAATCTGGAAGCACGTTCATCAATCACCGGAAAAAGTTTCTGTATTAGCGCCGCTCATGAGTA
>JBQCFO010000666.1:0-15246 GCA_051959055.1 Ginsengibacter sp.
AATCTCCCTATATCGAATCGTCGCCCGGAAGTGTGTCTCAAATCAGGGAGAGCGCTGCCGAACTTCAGCGGTTCGCCAAAGAATCGAACACGCCGGTTTTTTTAATCGGCCACATTACCAAAGATGGAAATATTGCCGGTCCAAAAATCCTGGAACACATGGTTGATACGGTTTTGCAATTTGAAGGCGACCGGCATTATGCTTACCGCATTTTACGAACGTTAAAAAACCGTTTTGGTTCTACATCAGAATTAGGTATATATGAAATGACCGGCGAAGGAATGAAAGAAGTCACCAATCCTTCAGAAATTTTAATTACTCAAAAAGAAGAACAACTTAGCGGCGTTGCCATTGCGGCAACAATGGAAGGAATTCGCCCGTTGCTGATTGAAGTGCAGGCATTGGTTACACAGAGTGTATATGGAACGCCGCAAAGAACGAATACCGGTTTTGATTTGAGAAGATTGCAATTGTTGCTCGCTGTTTTAGAAAAACGTGGTGGTTTTCATTTCGGGGTAAAAGACGTTTTCATCAATATCGCCGGAGGATTAAAAGTAGAAGACCCGTCGATAGATTTGGCAGTTTTGAGTGCTTTACTGTCTTCTTATGAAGATACGCCGTTACCGATGCAGATTTGTTTTTCAGGAGAAGTAGGATTGAGCGGGGAAATAAGAGCCGTGAACCGCATTGAGCAACGAATTGCAGAAGCGCAAAAATTAGGCTTTGAAAAAATTATTGTAAGTAAATACAATACAAAAGGTCTCGGAAAAAATAAATTTAATATTGAAGTAGTTCCGTTGGGGAAAGTGGAAGAATTGTACAGGTATTTGTTTTGAGAAAAGGAATCGCTTTTGTTTAGGTTCAGGCCAGGATTTAAAACAGCGACGAAAAAGTAAAGTGAATATTATTTCACCAAAAAATAACCAATAACAAGCCACACCAAACCCTTCAATAAAAAAAATATAAACCCCCAGAATCCGATTCGCTTGATCCAGGTAATGATAGATTTCTTATTTTTTTCAAGAACCATAATACTTTTTTAACGCGCAATTACTTCATAGGTTTTAAAATCACTTTTCATCGGCGGTTCGTTGCCTTCGGCTTTTGCTTTTGCCAAATCAGCAAAACCACGTTTGTGTCCTTCTAAAAACGTTTCAGATTTTGTCCATCTTTTAAAAGACTCTTCATTTTCCCAATTACTTACAATCAGATACGAATCTCCTTCTTTTGAGGGCCGCAACACCTGCATGTCAATAAACCCAGGCATTGTGTCAATTTGTTTTGCACGGCTTCCAAATAATTCTTCAAAACGGGTGCGGTATTCAGGCTTACAATCAATATAATTTACCGCTACAAAATTTTTATTACCCATTTTCCATTTTTAAATCACGAATGTAACTTCTCTATAGAGCTGCTACTTTCAAAATCGGGAAAACAATTTACGAAATGAGGAAATGGCATTTTAAATACAACAATTATATGCTTTACCGGACAAGAATTTCATTCCTGTCATTCCGTAAATCTTTTTAGTTGAGAGGGTTTTGAATAGTTTAGAGTGCTTTTGAACCTGAATCAAATCATGTTTTGAAGACACTCTTAAATTTCTTAAAAGAAGTTACTTTATTTTATTTCAAATCCAGTTTTATCTGCAATTCTTCCAATTGCTTATTATCAATCGTAGAAGGTGCGTCTATCATCACATCTCTTCCGCTATTATTTTTTGGAAATGCAATAAAATCCCTGATAGATTCACTGCCACCAAGAATGGCGCAAAGCCTGTCGAAACCAAATGCAATGCCTCCATGTGGCGGGGCACCGTATTCAAATGCGCCCAATAAAAACCCAAATTTATGCTGCGCTTCTTCTTTACTCATTCCCAACGCTGCAAACATTTTTTCCTGTAAATCTCTTTGGAAAATCCGGATAGAGCCACCGCCGATTTCATTGCCATTCAAAACCATATCATACGCATTGGCTTTTATTTTTGAATAAGGATGATCCAGGTATTTTTCTGCATTTTCAATCAAAGGATTGTTATCAATCATCACTTCAATATCTTCAGGTTTTGGAGAAGTAAACGGGTGATGACGAGCTACCCAACGGTTGCTTTCTTCGTCGTATTCAAACAAAGGAAAATCGGTTACCCACAACAATTTGAATTCATCCGGTTTACGTAATCCCAATCTATCGGCCATGTACAAGCGCAAATCGCTGATGGCTTTTCTGGTCCGCTCCTCTTTTCCGGCAAGAATTAAAATAAGATCACCAGGCTTGGATTCGCAGAAAGAAGCAAATTCTTTTAGTTGTGCTTCATTAAAAAATTTATCAAAACTGCTTTTTAATGTTCCGTCCGCATTAACTTTTACAAAAGCCAGGCCCTTCATTCCTATCTGTGGCCGTTTTACCCATTCTATTAACTCATCAGTTTGTTTTCTGGAATAATCGCTGCATCCGGGAACAGAAATTGCCAGGATTGTTTCCGCATCGTTAAAGACAGCAAATTCACTGTTTTTCAATGTTTGAAGGAAAATCCTGTTTTCAGACTTTAAGTTTTTTACTTGCATGCCAAACCTAATATCCGGTTTATCATTTCCATAATTCCACATGGCATCTTCCCACGACATTCTTTCCACCAGTTCTGTGTAATCAATGTTTTTTACTTCTTTAAAAATAAATTTTACCAATCCTTCAAACATTTGCAAAATATCTTCCTGCTCTACAAAAGACATTTCACAATCTATCTGCGTAAATTCCGGCTGGCGGTCGGCGCGCAAATCTTCATCCCGAAAACATTTTACTATTTGATAATAACGGTCATATCCGCTCACCATCAGCAACTGTTTAAACGTTTGTGGAGACTGAGGAAGCGCATAAAACTCTCCAGGATTCATCCGGCTTGGAACTACAAAATCACGAGCACCTTCAGGAGTGGATTTTATTAAGAAAGGTGTTTCAATATCAATAAATCCGTGGTCATACAAATAATTTCTTGTTGCGCGATTTACTGCATAGCGCAATTCAAGATTTTTCTTAACCGCATTTCTTCTCAAATCCAAAAAACGATACTTCATGCGGATATCATCGCCGCCGTCTGTATCATCCTGTATGATAAATGGCGGAACCGCCGACTTATTCAGCACTTTATATTCTGAAACATTTATTTCAATATCGCCAGTATGAATATTGGGATTTTTGTTGCTTCTTTCTGAAACAGTCCCTTTTACTTCAATTACAAATTCTCTTCCCAGCGGGTTTTTGTCTAATTCTTCCGTTAGTTTTTCATTAAATAATAATTGCGTAATGCCGTACCTGTCTCTTAAATCTATGAAAGTGATGCTTCCAAATTTGCGGATGGTTTGCACCCATCCGGCTAATCTAACTTCTTTATTGACATCTGTAAGCCGTAATTCGCCGCAGGTATGTGTTCTATACATTTTTTATTTATTTTTTAAAAGGGCTGCAAAGATATAGCATCGTTTTAAAAAGGTTGCCAACGCCCGAAAGGTTGACAATATTCATCGTTTGAAAATCATTCTATAATTTCGGTTTCTAAAATTCAATCAATTTGGAATCGCCTTACATCAATAGCAAATTGCCAAATACCGGCCAAACTATTTTTACGGTAATGAGCTCATTGGCAGCCGAATATAAAGCGATTAACCTTGGGCAGGGCACTCCTGATTTTGAAATGAATAAAGCACTAATAGAACTGGTAAGCAAGGCGATGCGCGATGGACACAATCAATACACACACCGAAACGGATTGCTTTCTTTAAGAGAAGGGATTGCTGAAAAAGTTGATTTTTTGTATCATAATAAGGTGAATCCGGAAACAGAAATTACCATTACACCGGGTGGAACCTATGCAATTTATACGGCGCTCACGGCTGTTTTAAATCCCGGCGACGAAGTAATCGTGTTGGAACCAGCTTATGATAGCTATGTTCCAAATATTAAAGTGAATGGAGCGGTGCCGGTTTTAATTCAGCTTGCATATCCCGATTATAAGATTGATTGGAATTTGATAAAAGAAAAGATTACTACCAGGACGAAAATGATTATGCTCAATTCTCCACACAATCCGACAGGAAGAATATTGAATGAATATGATATTTCGCAGTTAAGAAACACAATTGAAGGCACCGGTATTTTCATTCTGAGCGATGAAGTTTATGAACACATCATTTTTGATGGCCACAAACATCAAAGCATTTTGAAATATCCCGACCTGTTTGCCCGCAGCTTTGTAACGTTTTCCTTTGGTAAAGTATATCATTGTACAGGATGGAAAGCCGGCTATTGCATTGCCCCGGAACCGCTCATGAAAGAATTTTTGAAAGTGCATCAGTACAATTGCTTTTGCACAAATTCACCTTTTCAATACGCACTTGCCAATTTTATCCAAAATAAAGATGAATATCTCCAATTGGGAAATTTTCTGCAGCATAAAAGAGATTATTTTCAAAATTTAATGTCCCAAACAAAGTTTAAACCTTTGCCTTCCTATGGAAGTTATTTCCAGTTATATAGCTATGAAGGATTGAACAATGAAAGCGAAGTTGATTTCGCAAAAAAACTGGCTATAGAAGCAGGTGTTGCCACTATTCCTGTTTCTGCTTTTTATCAAAATGGAAAAGACGATAAAGTATTGCGTTTTTGTTTTGCAAAAAAAGAGAAAACGCTTAAGGATGCCATAGAACGGCTGATTGCTTTTGAAAATAAAAAATAGGAATATTACTTATTTGTTGCTTTACTGTAAGAGAAACAGTTATCTGATGCAGCATCATATCCAAACATATTTTATGATAGAAACACTTTTTAAAATCAAGGAAGATTCCGGTCAGTTTTTACTTATCTAACATTGTTTTCCCTTTAGAAAATCTTATTTCTTATGCAAAGCAAAACCTGCAATTTCAAATGAAGCCAAATTAGTTAATGCCTCTCCCGGTCTTTGATTTTTCTATCGCCATCATTTCATCCATAGCCAAGGCAGAATGTGAATAAGCGGCACCGGCTCTCATTTCTGCCGCTATCCAAACAGCTTCCATTATTTCTTCTTTACTGCATCCTTTTCTTACTGCCTGCTCGGTATGGCTGTGAATGCAATATGGACATTGGGTAACGTGCGCGACTGCAATCGCTATTAACTGCTTTGTTTTTTCATCCAAAGCTCCTGCTTTAAAAACGGTTCTGCTGAAATTGCGCCATGCATCCATGATTTCAGGAGTGGCTTTCGCTCTTAATTGTGAATTTTCCGGTGTGGGTACTGAATAGAACTCTTCACTTTTCATAATGCTTTTTGTTTATGGTTAAAAAAATGTTTCCTCAAAAATTACAACTCTTTTATCTGCCGGATCATTTGATTGGTAAAACCCCATTCATTATCATACCATGCCATTATTTTACACAAATCACCATCTACTACCCGCGTCATTTCTGTATCCACTATAGAAGCGAAAGTGCTTTGTATAATATCTGTCGAAACCAAAGGTTGTTCTGATACGGAAACAACCTGCCTGTATCGTTCTGTTGCAGCTTCTTCTTTTAAAATTGCATTAATTTCTTCTACAGAAGTTCCGCGTTCTGCAACGAAAGTAATATCGGAAACAGAACCTACTACAACTGGTGTGCGAACAGCAATTCCGTCAAATTTTCCTTTGTATTGGGGCAAAGCTTTGGTGGTTGCCACAGCCGCTCCGGTTGTTGCCGGCACCAGGTTTATTGCTGCCGCTCTTCCCATTCTTGGCTTTTTCTTTGATGGTCCATCTACCAGTCCTTGTGAAGCGGTATAGGCATGAGTGGTGTTTAAAATTGCCTTTTTTATCCCGATTCTTCTTCCCATTATTTCTATCAATGGACTGATGTTATTGGTCGTACAACTTGCGCATGAAAAGATTGCTACTTTACCATCCTCTGTGTTTACACCATGTACGATTGTTGGTGTATCAACACTTTTTGTAGGACCTGAAATAACCACATGCTTCGCTCCTGCCTGAATATGTTTTTCCGCATCTTCCCGATTGGTAAAAAGTCCAGTGCTTTCAATAACGGTATCTACCTGAAGGTCTTTCCAGGGCAAAGCTGCCGGATCTTTTACCGATAAATATTTTATCTTTTTATCACCAACGTTTAATGTGTCGCCCTGTTCGCTTACTTCTTTACCATAAATTCCATATACGCTATCATATTTTAAAAGATATGCCGCGTTATCAATTGTCATTAAATCATTGATAGCAACTATTTCCAGTTCAGGCGCATCCATGATTACTTTTAAAGAAGCCCTTCCAATCCGGCCAAATCCATTTATTCCTATCTTCATCTTTTTTTGAATTTTATTGATAAAAAATAGCAATTGATTTTGGCAAATAAGAAAAGTACTACGCCATTTGCTTTTTCTTTTTTGAATCAATCGCTTTCAGCAATGAATCATACGCTTTATTAAATTTCTGAACGCCTTCTTCTTCTAATTTTTGTGTAATATCGTCAATATTGATTCCGCTTTCTTTCAGTTTATTTAACTCCTGGCGCACCTTTATCAGGTTATTTTCCAAATGATCCACGGCTTTTCCATGATCTCTAAAAGCATCAATTGTTTCCAAAGGAAGTGTGTTGATCGTATCAGGGCCAATCAGCGCTTCCACATATTTTACATCACTGAACGACGGATCTTTTGTGCTGGTGCTTGCCCATAAAACTTTTTGTTTTTTCGCACCTTGCTTTTCAAGATTCCGGAAACGGTCGCCAAAGAAAACTTCCTTAAAAATCTGGTATGCTTCTTTTGCTGAATCGATCGCTATTTCTCCTACCAGGTTGTCCAATTTTTTTTCTTTTAAAACAGGGTCAAGCATGACGTCAATTCTGCTCAGGAAAAAACTGGCCACAGAAGCGATATGATCTATTGGCTGGTTGTTTTTTATACGCTCTTCCAATCCTGAAATATAAGCCTCAGTTACTTCCCGGTAGCGTGGCAGGCCAAACAATAAAGTAATATTTATATTGATTCCTTCACTAATGCATTGTTTGATAGCTACAAGCCCTTCTTTCGTGCCCGGAATTTTTATCATTACATTTTTGCGGTCGACAGATTTCCATAATTGTCGTGCCTGGTTTATGGTACCTTTTGTGTCATTTGCCAAATGTGGCGACACTTCGAGGCTCACAAAGCCATCCGTGCCTTTTGCTTTATCATAAACCGGTTTTAAAATATCTGCAGCACGCTGAATATCATTTACTGCAAATCCAAAAAATATTTCTTCATTATTCTTTCCTTGCGCAGCCAGGGATGTAATATCCTCATCATAATCAGAACTGCTGTCAACTGCTTTTTCAAAAATCGATGGATTGGAAGTAATCCCGGTGAGCCCGTCTTCATCAATTAATTGTTGAAGTTTGCCGCTGTCCATTAATTCACGATCAAAAAAATCGAGCCAGATACTTTGGCCTAAATCATGAATGTTTTTTACATTATTCATTTGTACTTTTTTTTATTTATTTTTAAATGCCTTCAATACCTCAAAGGAAATGCCGTATAAACGCTAAAATCAAATGAGGTATTCAGGTTTTTAGAAGTGTTAAAATTACAGAATAAAAAATAAAAAGGTTTTCTAATAAAGTAAAAACTCATTTTTATAGTCTCCGACATTTATTCTTTGATAATAAAATGACATTTTAGAATTTTTGAATAGATTATTTTTGCCATTGATTTTATTCTTCCTGTATGAAAAAGAATTATAACCCCATTGTTCGCATTGCATATATTATTATTGTATTAGTCTTTCTCGATCAGCACGTTTTTGGACAAACACAAACTGTAAAAGACTTGAAGGAAGACGCGAGCAGAGAGGTGAAAAAAGGCATTATTGATAGTTCTAAAATTTGGAATAAAGGAGGAATATTCAATCTCAACCTAGGGCAGGCGAGCCAGAATAACTGGGCTGCCGGTGGAGATAATTTTTCATTTTCCCTTGCAAGTTATATTGGCCTTTATGCTTTTTATAAAAAAGAAAGATGGAGCTGGGACAATACACTTGATTTGAATTACGGTATTGTAAATACCAGCAGCCTGGGAACCCGCAAAAATGATGACCGTATTGATTTGCTTTCAAAAGCCGGTTATAATATTGCTCCAAAGTTAGATTTGGCAGGCATTTTCAATTTTCGTTCACAATTTACCAAAGGATATACTTACTATGCTGATGGCAGCAAAACACTCCTTTCAAACTTTATGGCGCCAGGATATATTTTATTAGGATTGGGTTTTGATTATAAACCCGCAAATGGGCTGTCCATTTTTTTATCGCCTATTACTTCCAGGTGGATTATTGTTAATGATGATACTTTGTCTGCCAAAGGCGCTTATGGCGTAACGCCAGGTAAAAAAATAAAAAATGAGATCGGCGCTTATGCTAGTATTACTTATTTAAAAGACCTGAGTAAAACGATTACTTATAATGGAAGGCTCGATTTGTTTTCGAATTATGAACACAACCCTCAAAATGTTGCCGTGATGATGAATAATATGTTTACAGCAAAACTTTCAAAAATTCTATCAGCGAGCCTTGGTTTAAATCTTATTTATGATGATGATATAAAACTTTTTGGGCCAAATCATGATTCACCGGGATTACAAACCCAATCGCTTTTGGCAGTGGGATTGAGTGTGAAATTGTAAAAAGTGACTACCAACGACTGACGACTGACAACCGATCACTACAGGTTTTCAATAATGCCGGCAATGCCCTGGCCTCCACCTACACAGGCGGTTACGATGCCATATTTTTTATTCAGGCGTTTCATATCGTTTATAAGCTGCACGGTCAGTTTAGCGCCGGTGCAGTCAAGCGGATGCCCCAGCGCAATTGCTCCACCATTTATGTTTACCTTTTCGGGATCCAGTTGAAGGGTTTTTATTACTGCAAGCGATTGTGAGGCAAATGCTTCATTCAATTCTATTAAATCTATCTGGGAAAGGTCCATTCCTGCCCTGTGTAACACCTTTGGAACTGCTTCAATGGGACCAACGCCCATTACGCGCGGATGAACTCCGGCACTTACGCAATTGACCAATCTTGCAATAGGTTTCAGGTTCAATTCATTCATCATTTTTTCACTCATTACAATTACAAAAGCAGCGCCATCACTGGTTTGTGAAGAATTACCGGCTGTTACAGTGCCGCCCTGTGCAAATACCGGTTTTAATTTTGCCAAAGCTTCCATCGATGTATCGGCCCGTACACCCTCATCGGTATCTACCACAAAGGTCCTTTTTTGTTTCTTGTTGTTTTTATCAATATAAATCTCTTCGACAGGCATGGGTAGTATGCCGCTTCTGAAATAACCATTATCAATTGCATTTTTTGCCTTTTGATGAGAATGCAGGCTGAATTCATCCTGTTGTTCGCGCGTTATCTCATATTCTTTTGCTACCGCTTCAGCAGTTAATCCCATTCCCAGGTAATAATCCGGAGTTTCTGAAGCTACTGAATAAGCGGGTACTGTTTTCCAGCCAGAAGTAGGTACCATCGTCATGCTCTCTGTACCTCCGGCAATGATACAATCTGCCATGCCGGTTCTAATCTTGGCTGTAGCGATTGCAATCGTTTCTAATCCACTGGCGCAATAACGATTCACTGTTACACCCGGAACGGAAATTCCCAAAGCCCTTACACTGATCATTCTTCCGACCTGTAATCCCTGCTCCGCTTCAGGTACAGCATTTCCTACGATCAGATCATCTACTCTGTGAGGTTCTAATTGCGGAACGGTTGCCAGTAATCCTTTTATAACATCAACGGCTAAATCGTCAGGCCTGTAAAAGCGGAATCCACCTCGTTTTGCTTTGGTTACGGCTGTTCTAAAACCTGCTACTATATATGCATCCATAATTTTATAATTATTAAGTGAGGTAAGCAATTTAAGCTTAAATTTTTTTAAAAAATACAGCAAAGAAAGAAATAACCAGAATTCTTATTTTGCATTTTTATTCTTTTTTCTAAAAAAAGGGTGCTTCGCCAAAAACAAAATAACAAAAGGTAATAAGGTTTGATTTATTTAATACGCGGATTATTACTAAGGCTAGTAAGGTTTTAATTATACGGTTTTACAAAAAGCTGGCAGGCAGCATTACTACCTTAGTAACAGAATCGCAAATCTGTAATTTACCTTATTGCCTTATTTTCCAAACAAAATGAGGAAGAACCAAAAGAAATGTTGCCGGTTCATAATGATTCCTTTTACCTTTATTCTTTTTATGCAATCACACCACGAAGAATCAATCACTGAAAGGATTTATCTTTCGATAAATTCGATTGAACAAAAAACGAAAGAGGATTTACATGCACAGCTTGTGGGATTAATCAATGAATTTATCAACAATGATTTTGAATCTCTTATTCGGCTATTATATCGCCTCGATATTAGTGAAAAAAAGCTCCGCAAATATTTGAATGAAAATGCAGGCGAAAATTCTGCTGATTTTATTGCCGGTTTAATTATTGAGCGGCAATGGCAAAAAATTGAAAGTAGGAAAAAATATGGTTCAAAATTTAATCCTGACGATCATGAAGAAAGATGGTGATTCTCTTTTTTTTGATACATCAGTTTCTGCACTTCTTCCTTATTTTCTTTTTCCGTCTTCAAATCAAAACCAGTGCGGAAAACCCAGTCCCAGATATTTGAACTCACACCGAAACCTTTGTCTTCGCTTTTATAATGATGCAAATGATGATTGCGCCAGATAGGCTTCATCCATTTGAATGGCGGATTCCAGGCGTGAATCGCGTAGTGCATACTTCCATTTATGAGGTATCCAAGAAGGAACCCGGGAAAAAAAGCAAGCACATTTTTGCTCATGAAAGCATAGAAGATAAGAAAAACAACAGAGGCTATAATAATACTCGGTACCGGCGGCATAAACAACCGTTGCTTGTCTCTCGGAAATTCATGATGATTGCCATGCATCACATAGCTGATACGCTGGATACTCGGATTATCGCTCACCCAGTGAAAAACAAAACGATGTATGATATATTCAAAAAAAGTCCAGAAAAATATACCCGCCAAAAAAAGCAGGGCGATAAACCATACCGAAAACCCAAACTGATGTATTGCAGCATAGGGCAATAAAATAATTACGGGTAAATATAGTCCCCAAATAACAAGCGGATGTGTTTTCGTAAAGTACTCCAGGTATCGGTTTCGGAATATTTGCGCTTGTCCTTTATTATGTATTTTCTCGAATTTCATACGCCTATATTTCAATTGCAAAAATAAGACGAAAATTGTTCAAACATTTCCTTGATTATTTCAAATATTAAACAATCGTTTAAGAGCATCAAAAAAAATATTTTTGCTTTAAGAATACTGCATTTTAATCAATCAGAATACTGTGTTCTGTAAATCGAATTTCATAAAATATAAAAAAATTTATCTTGTGCATGAATTAAAACTTTCTTGATGAAATTAGTTTCTTATTTAAAAGACGACCAGGAGCAATTAGCTCTTTTGGTAAATGGGTTTCTATTTGACATGGATAATTTGAATCCGAATTTACCGGTAACGATGACCATGTTTTTAAATTATTGGGAAGATGTCTTTCCAATTGCGCATTCCATCAACCGGCAGCTGGAGGAAGGCACAAGCCGGTATAGGGCAATCCCATTGGAAGAAGCAGAGCTAATAGCGCCGGTCACCAGTCCCATCAGCTTGCGCGATGCCTATGCGTTTCGTCAACATGTAGCTACTGCCCGCAGAAACAGAAACGCACAGATGATTCCTGAATTTGATCAATACCCCGTTTTTTATTTCGGCAACCATAACAGTATTACCGGGCCGGGAAAAATCGTTTGCATGCTAGATCATTTTAAAAAGCTGGATTTTGAACTCGAAGTAGCTATTGTTATTTGCAAACCGGGAAAAAACATAAAAGCCGCTGAAGCAGATGAATATATTGGAGGTTACATGATAATGAATGATCTGAGTGCACGCACATTGCAAATGGAGGAAATGAAATTAAATCTTGGGCCTGCAAAAGGAAAAGATTTTGCTACATCAATAGGGCCATGGCTCGTTACTGCCGATGAATTGGAACCATATAAAATTCCCCCGAAAGAAAATCATACCGGAACTGCCTTTAATTTAAAAATGACATGCAAAATTAATGGCATACCGGTAAGCGAAGGGAATTTTGGAGATATGGATTGGACGTTTGCTGAAATTATTGAGCGCGCCAGCTATGGGGTACAATTATATCCCGGCGATATTATTGGCAGCGGAACGGTCGGCACAGGCTGTTTTCTTGAACTGAATGGAACCGGAAAATTAAACGATTCAAATTACCAGGAACAATGGTTGCAGGAAGGAGATGAGAGTGAAAGGGAAGTGGAAGGATTGGGAATCCTGAAAAATACGATTGTAAAAGATGAAAGCGATTTTTCTATATTGGAATTGAAGAAAAATGTATGAGCGTTGTAGACGAAGACCTGCTTGTTAGGCGGGAATCGAATTTTTTTGGGGGAATTACGTTTAATTTTTCCGTGGATTTTCATGAAGCAGAGTAATTTTGATGAATGGTAATAACTAAGTAAATAATTTTATTCCCATGCAAAACCGCGTCAATCCCTTTGGAGAAATTATCGAAACCAAAGCGCGTGGAGCGTGGATGGGAAATCGTGGAAGGATTCACAATGAAAAGAAGGAAATAATTTCTTCATATAAATTAAACGCCTGGCTCATTTGCAAGTTGAATTTCAGAGGAAGGAAACGGCAGATTATGGCACCTGACAGATATACAGAACTTTTCTTCCTGGATGAAGCCACTGCCTTTGCGGCCGGGCACAGGCCTTGTTTTGAATGCCGCCGTGAAGATTTCAACCGGTTCAAAAACCTATGGATCCTTGCCAATCCGCAATATCATTTTAAGGACAAAACAAGCATACGTGATATAGATAAAATTCTGCATTGCGAAAGGATAAACAAGGATGGCTCAAAAAAAACATTTGAAGTAGATATAAATAATTTACCCGACGGAACTTTTATTTCTATTGACAAAAAGGCGTATTTATTTTATAAAAAACAATTGCATTTATGGTCACCTTCCGGCTATGAAAAGCAAAGTATATCAACCATAATGGGCAAAGTACAGGTGCTGACTCCTTTGTCGGTTGTAAATACTTTCCTTGCCGGTTATGCGCCACAAATTTCTATATAGCGAATTCGGATCGGTCACACTTTTAACCAAATAAATTTATCTCCAACGGCCAGGAATCCAAACCCAGCCTCCCCTTCTGCTTTGCCAGTGGCCTTCCACATAATTCATGTGGCCACGTCGCGCCGGTACCCAGTAGCCTTTCCTGTATTGATAGGTTCCATGGCGTGGCACCCATTCGCCGCTCACCCAGATATAACCAGGACCCGGTGCTAACGGTTGAGAGTATCGTGGAGCATAAGGCCTGTCTCTTACCACATAAGACGGCCGGCAACCTGCAATAAAAATGGCTATGAAAATTAAAGTTGATACGAAAAAAAGGATTTTTTTCATTTTATGTTTTTCTTATGTTTTTCTTTAGGATGAAAATTTAATAGCAAAGTTTAATAAATGCGATATCTAAATGTAGATTTTATCTAAATTTTATTATTTCATTTTTTTTCCACATTCAACCGTCCGGCTTAGCAAAGAAAATCCTTCCTAACCCGTAACAGTAGGCTAGGAAATAATCAGAATTCTTATTTTAGCCCGAAGTATCCGCTCATATAAAAAATGATATTCATTAATCTCCGTTTAATATCTTCGCTTCGACGATTACTACCAAAAGGTTTTCATTTTAAAACATACCCATGCCGATTGTTGAATTACAAAATCTAAAAAAATATTATGCTACGCATAAAGCGGTGGATGATATTAGTTTCTCTATTCCTGAAGGAAGTATTTTTGGATTGCTTGGCCCGAATGGTGCTGGTAAAACTACTTTGCTGAGAATGATTACCGGAATTTTTTATCCGGATAGCGGCAATATTTTTTTTGAGGGGAAAAAATTTAACCCGGTTGACGACATTTCCAAAATCGGGTATATGCCTGAAGAAAGAGGCCTGTATAAAAAAATGAAAATTGGCGAGCAGGCTTTGTATCTGGCCATGCTCAAAGGAATGAGCCGGCCGGATGCGATGAAGAAGATAAAAGAATGGTTTGTAAAATTTGAAATGGAAAGCTGGTGGAACAAGAAGGTAAATGATCTGAGCAAAGGAATGGGGCAAAAACTACAATTTGTAACAACTGTATTACACGATCCCAAATTGCTGATCCTTGATGAACCGTTTAGCGGCCTCGATCCGGTAAACAGCAACCTCATCAAAGATGAAATTTTTAAACTGGCTCAAAAGGGAACTACGATTATTTTCAGTACGCACCGCATGGAACAGGTAGAAGAAATTTGCAATAAAATTGTTTTGGTGAATAACGGGAAAAAAATCCTCGATGGAAGCGTAAAGCAAATCAAAAACGATTTTAAAGAACATATTTTTAACGTCGGATTTGAGGAATTGCCCCAAAGCTTTTCCAGCAGCGCATTCGATATTATTGATTCGAAAGAAAATTCTTTTCATGTAAAAATAAAAGACGGCAACAAACCCGCAACTGTATTACAGGAATTTCTAAATCACCAGGCAGCGATTGTTTCATTCAATGAAGTCTTGCCTTCCTTGAACGATATTTTTATCAGGGTGGCGGGGAGGAAGAGTTAAAAATTAAATATTAAGAATTAAGAATTGAGAATTAAGGAAAAAATATTATTATGAATAAAATCTGGCTGGTTATAAAACGCGAATACCTGACAAGAGTTAGAAACAGGACATTCATTCTTTCTACGATTTTGCTCCCTTTATTTTTTATCGGGTTTATTTTCGCTTCTGCTTATTTTTCTATCAGCAGCCATGAAAATCAAAAGATAGCTGTGAGTGACAGCAATGGGATTTTTAAAAACAGTTTCCAAAGCACTGACCTGATTACTTACGAATATCCGTCAGATGTTACTGCAAATAATTTTAAAGAAAAAGGCTATTCTGCTTTTTTGAATATTCCGGAAGATTATGATTCAGGAAATGATTCTATCTCATTGATCTCGACCAAACAACTTGGTATAGAGGCGGAAGACAAGATAAAAGACCAGATTAATGATGCCATCAGAAACCAGGCTTTTCTGAAAAAATAATATTGATAAAAAAGTGTTGGATTCTATCAACAAAATAAACGAA
>JBQCFO010000667.1:0-3036 GCA_051959055.1 Ginsengibacter sp.
GAAAACAGCCCGGATATTGATACCCACAAACCGGTTTCGCGGCAGCAGGAAGAACAACTGGCTTCCTATTATCCGTGGGAGGGATATTGGGGAAGTGACCCGGATGAACACGGCGCCGGAATTTTTGGAATGATGCCAAGCGAACTTTATGAAAGCGAGAATATAACGGTAGAAAATACCGCTAATAATGTAAGTAATGAGCACAGTGATCCCCATTTAAGAAGCGCTGATGAAGTGAAAGGCTATGCCATTCATACAACAGACGGACAAATTGGTAAAGTCGATGATTTTATTGTAGATGACAGAAACTGGAAAATAAGTTATCTTGTAGTAGATACGGGAACGTGGCTTGACAGGGATAAAGTTTTATTATCAGCGAAATGGATTACCGGAGTGAAATGGGATAATTCGGTTGTAATTGTAAATATTTCTACTGACGCGGTGCAAAACAGCCCGGCTTATGACGAATCACAATTGAATGATGATGTGTACGAAAAGAATTTGTATGAGTATTATGGAAAAGATTGGAAAGCTCAGTAGCAAAAAAGTTTAGGTTAATATTTCAACAAAAAAATTTTTTTCACTTAAAATAATTCATTGGTTCTTTCCCATTTTGTCTGGGAATGTGGTAATCAGGTAACAGAGATTTTATGTTTTCAAGTTAATAATGTAACCTTCTATCGAGGATTTATTAAATTAATTTAATGTAAATATTATTCCTTAGTAATAGTCCCTCATACCAATGAATCGTATTACGTTATCTTCTTTTGTTTCCATTTACTTTTGACGATGCATTAATCCGATTCCGGCAAACGAACAAATATCGTTGATTCGTGTTTTTATTATTGCAAACAAAAGCAACATCGTTGCAAAAATTGCAAGCTTTATATTTTTGCAAAACAAAAAATAAAATGATGAATGCATTGATTATAGTAGATGTTCAAAATGATTTTTTACCCGGCGGCGCTCTTGCTGTAAATAAAGGTGATACGATTATTCCTGCGATAAACGATTTACAAAAAGATTTTGATCTCGTAGTTGCTACACAGGACTGGCATCCTGCAGATCATAAAAGTTTTGCTTCCGCACATCCCGGCAAAAAAGTATTTGATGAAATAAATCTGGATGGGCTGCCCCAGGTTTTATGGCCGGATCACTGTGTGCAGGAAAGTTATGGCGCGCAATTTTCTTCTCTTTTGCACACAAAGAAAGTCGAGGCCATTTTCAGGAAAGGAATGGATAAAAATATAGACAGCTACAGTGGTTTTTTTGATAATGGCAAAAAGAAAGCAACAGGCATGGGCGACTATCTGAAAGGAAGAGGCGTAACTGCTATTTCTGTATGCGGATTGGCAGCAGATTATTGTGTTTATTTTACTGCTCTTGATGGAAGGGAGCTGGGTTTTGAAACAACGATTATCACTGAGGCAACAAAAGCCATTGATCCGGAAAATTTCAAAAAAATATTCAGAGATTTTAACCAGGGGAAAAAGAACTTTTAGTTCTGTAAGCCTTTATAAATAATGAAAAAAGCTGTCTGTTGACAGCCTTTTTCTTAAATCATTTTTATTGATTTCCATCAGAGTTTCGCCTTTGCGGACGAAGTGTTTGTTCCACTTCATTTTTAAATTTAGTATACTGGTCTGCGGTGAAAATCCCTTGCAATTTTGCATCCCGGTCCTGGGTCAGTTTTTGAAATACGCTTCTGTCAGGACGGTTGCCGGAAGCCTGCGCATCCTGAAACATTTTCATTTGAGCTGTGTAATAATCTGTAAAGACGCTGTCTGTTCTGCTTGCCTGGGAAGCATCAAGGTTTAAGGGAGTAGTAATTTTATCCATTGTTGCTTTTACTCTGTCAGGTACGCTTTGCCGTTGCATTCCCTGGGCATAAATGCCGGTTGTTGCGATTAAGATTAATGCAAACAACACGGTGATTTTTCTTTTCATGAATTTTTAATTTTTGTTTTTTTTTTGAAGTTATAAAATGAATATTTCTAAAAATTTATTTTTTGTTTTCGTGGTTATCTTTTCCAGGCCGTGCGACCATTCTTACAACTACTTTTTTTATCACGGAGTCGAACTTTTGTGTTTGCTGGAGCGTACAAATATTTCTGATATTTTTAAAATAATCGTACATCTGCAAGTCTAATGTTTTTTGTTTTTTAGCAATAGAATCAGCATCAGCATTTATAAGTGAATCGGGAACATTTGAAGAATAAATTAGTCCATAAAAATCTTTCTTTGCATTTCTTACCTCATTAAATAAAGGCTTTACCTTGTCCATTTGCTCCTTTCTCAAAAGCTGGTATTTATCTAACTGATCTTTGGAAAAACCGACTTCGTTTTGAAGAGAAGTGTACATGCCATTTGTTTCACGGTTTCTTTGCCTTCTGTCAACAGGTTTGCTGAGCAGGATGAAAAATACCAGCATTGCGATATTTGTTATCAAAAGGAAAATGATAATCGTTACAAGAGACTTTGTTTTTGTAGTTTGGTTCATTATGGCTTTGAGTTTACAAATTCGTAAAAATTAGAACTTACCAGGTTGTACTCATCCGCTGTGGCCAGTTCATTTTGTTGTGATACAGAATTCGTTGAATTTGATGAATTTGATGAGGAAAAAATTACTGTCGCGTTAATCATAATCACGAGGCAAATACAGGCAAATGCAACCAGGGGCTTTGCCACAAAAGAAGAGATCTCTTCCCAAATGCTTTTTTGATTTTGCATCCTCGCTTCCAAACGCGTGAAGAAAAAAGGTCGTGGTGATGCTTTTTCAATTCCATCCACGCTCCTCATCGTTTCTTCAATTTTTTGATTGAATTTATCTTCCATGACTTATAAATTTTTTATTAAAAAACCTGATTTTATTTCAAACATTTCTTTTATTGCGGTCACCGCTTGTGTCTTCACAAACCGGAAGCCTGCTTTTCTTTCCATTGCCGCGTTCATGTCTGCACGAGCCGGAAGCACGTTTTATCATTTAATGATTACTTTTTTAGACGTTGTTTTATCAAAAAACCTTCATTGTTTTTT
>JBQCFO010000668.1:0-13966 GCA_051959055.1 Ginsengibacter sp.
ATTCCCTGCATACCAGTAAAAAGATTCGGACAAGGCAAACCCATGTAACTAAGCCTGCTGCCATCGGTACCGCCACGAATGCTTTCTGAGCTCACTTCAAGTCCGGCACGTGTTATCGCTTCCGCCGCATAAGCGACAACCTCGGGATTTTGATCCAAAATTTTTTTCAGTCGCTTGCCGTGTTGTTTTAATTTTTCATCATCAAAATCTCTTAAAATAAATTCAATAGTAGCTCTTTCCGCAATTCCTTCAAAGCGAACCGGATGAACAAATCCTTCTTTTTTTTCGGTGGCTTCAGGCGCCCATTCATTCGTTGGTAAGGCGTGTAAAATTTCCGCGCCTACTTTCAATGCATTTACTAATTTATTTTTTGCGTAACCGGGATGAGAAATAACGCCATTAATAATTATTGTAGCCCCATCGGCGCTAAACGTTTCGTCTTCGAGGCTGCCTGCTTCGCCTCCGTCCAATGTATAACCGAACTGTGCACCTAATTTTTGCATGTCCAGTTTGGCTGTTCCTTCGCCGATTTCTTCATCGGGTGTAAATAATATTTTTATTTCCCCATGTTTTATTTCAGGATGAGCCATTAAATATTCAGCCGCCTGCATAATGGCAGCAACACCGCTTTTATCATCAGCGCCCAATAATGTATTTCCGCTGGCTGTGATGATATCTCCTCCAATGTGTGTTTTTAGATATGGATAAACCACGGGTGATAAAACCTGGCTTTTATCATCAGGTAAAACAATATCTTCTCCATCATAATTTTTATGCAAAATTGGTTTTACGTTCGTTCCCTGCAATCCGGCGCTGTGTCTACATGGCTGCAAAAGCAAATAACCGGAACATTTTTTTCTGTGTTCGAAGGAATAGTTGCATACACATATCCGTAATCGTCTATTTCTGCATCCGTAACTCCCATTTGCTTTAATTCATCTACAAGAACTTTGCTCAAATTTTTTTGCTTTTCTGTAGATGGATGTGTGCCGCTTTGCGGATCGCTTTGTGTATCTATTTGTGCATAGCGCATAAAGCGTTTTGCTATATCATTTTTGTTGATTTGTATCATGGTAAATGAAAATTTGAAAATGTGAAAGTAGGAAAATTAGCTAATTCAATGATTAGCCCCATATGCAATGAAAGCCCTGCGATCAAAAGTAAAATTATCTGGTAATTATTCGGGTGAATTTTTTAAACATTATTTCAAAAAAATGATAAAACCAGGACCCAGTAAAAGAAGAAATATCGCGTTTTCTTATTTTATTTTCATTTATGAACTATACGATAAGTTAACAACTCTATTAAATAAATTCATGCGAAATTCGTTCTTCTTTCAAAAATGATAAAACCCCCGTATGCAAAAAATATTACTGCTGATTTTATTTTCTTCTTTTTTTTTAGAATCCAAATCACAATGGTATGATCCTGAAAAAGTAGATCATAAAGCAAATACGATTTATAATCTTGCCATCAATAAAGCAAGAAACGGCGATTATATTTCTTCTGTAAAAATGATCAATGAGGCTTTAAAAATTGAACCGAAATTTGTAGATGCTTATTTGTCGCTCGCGGGCATAGATGCAGATTTAAAAAATTATACCTCTTCTGTTTCTTACTTTGAAAAAGCGTTTGCTCTTGATTCAGTTTATGCAAAAGATTTTCTGCTACCCTACTCTATTTCGCTTGCAGGGTGTGGCCGTTTTGATGATGCTCTAAATGCAATAAACACTTTTTTATCTAATCCCAACCTCAACGAAAGAAGCATTAAATCAGCAGAATTCAGAAAAAAAACGTACCAATTTGCCGTAGATTATGCCAATGCGCATCCTGACAAAAATTATGTTTTTGCTCCGCAAAATATGGGCGATAGCATCAACACTGCCGATCTTGAATACTTTCCTTCCTTAACGATTGATGGCAAAAAATTAATTTTTACACGCAGGATTAACAATAAAGAAAGCTTTTACGAGAGCGACCGTGAAAATGGGGTTTGGAGAAAAGCATTTCCACTCCAGGGAAAAATAAATTCTTCTGATAATAATGTAGGTGCTCAAAATATTTCACAAGATGGACAATGGCTGGTTTATACCGGTTGCAATTTTCCGAAGGGCATGGGAAGCTGCGATCTCTATATTTCTTATCTAACCAAAAACGGATGGAGCGAGCCTCAAAATCTTGGATGGAATGTGAATTCAGAATTTTGGGAGTCTACACCATCGCTTTCTCCGGATAAAAGAGATTTATATTTCAGCAGCAACCGGCCGGGCGGCTATGGGGGAAAAGATATCTGGGTGAGTCATAGAACAGATAATGGAAACTGGAGTGTTCCTGAAAACCTGGGTCCGGATATCAATACTTCCGGTGATGAAAGCACCCCTTTTATTCATGCGGATAACCAGACTTTATATTTCAATTCAAACGGGCTTCCAGGATACAGCGAAAAGCCGGATCTGTTTGTAACCAGAAAACTTCCCGACGGCAAATGGAGCAAGCCGGAAAATCTTGGATATCCCATCAATACAATTGACGATGAAGGCTCCATGATTGTAGATGCGGATGGGAAAACGGCTTATTATTCCAGCGATAAAATTGACACAAAAGGTGGGCTGGATATTTACACTTTTATACTTCGCAAAGATTTGCGCCCTTTAAGAACTTTATGGGCAAAAGGTAGGGTTTATGATAAAAGAACCAATGCAGGCCTGCCTTCTGCAGTAGTTTTGACTGATGTAAACACACGGCAGATCATGAGCAAACTACAGACAGATGAAGAAGGGAATTATTTAATTACCCTTCCTGTAGGAAAAGATTATGCATTCAACGTGCACAGAAAAGGATATTTATTTTACTCGCAGAATTACAACATTGATTCTACAACTACCGATTCGGTTTTTAATGTGGATATCGCTTTGGAACCAATTGAAGCGAATGCTAAAATTATTTTGAAAAATGTGTTTTTTGATACTAAAAAAACTGATTTAAAACCGGCATCAATCACTGAACTGGACAACGTAGTAAGGCTAATGAATGAAAATCCAAACATGAAAATTTTGATTAGTGGCTTCACCGATAATGTTGGAAAACCTGCTGATAATTTAAAGCTTTCTACTGGCCGTGCAGTCGCTGTTGTAAATTATTTATTAGGTAAAGGTGTAAACAATAACCGGCTTTCTTTTAAAGGCCTTGGCGAAGCAGATCCAATCGCCACAAATGATACAGAAGAAGGACGCGCAATGAACCGCCGGACGGAATTGACGGTAGTGAGTAATTGAATTTTTTAGTAATTTTAAAAAAAGAAAGAAAATGGACACAACAAGAATCCGAAAGCAATTGCACGATTATATTGAAGTAGCAGAAGACAAAAAGGTCCAGGCAATCTAATCTACACTATGGTTGAAGACGAAATTAATGAATCATTTCAGGATTACTCTCCTGAATTTAAAGTCGAATTAGATGAACGTGTTGGCTACTATTTAAGCAGTGGTAAAATGGTTTCCTCAACCGAAATGAATGAAAGACTTCAAGCCTTGCGAACCAAAAGAAATAAATAGTGGATTACGGATTTATTTTCAACGCGTTGGGTTCGTTGCATATTTAAAATCAAATTTAAAAAACATGAAACTTACTATCGTCATCAGCAAAGGAGAAGAATTTTTTATCGGAAGGATAAAAGAAATCCCAGCCGTTTTAACACAAGGGAAAACAGTTGAAGAAACCAAAGCAAATACATTAGATGCATTAGAACTGTACCTTGAGGATATGCAAAGTGAAGAGGATAATTCAAATAAAATTCTGGAAGAAGATTTAATTATCTCCTGATGTCAGTAAAAAGAAACGAGTTCCTATCTTACTTGCAAAGAAATAATTGTTTTCTACATAGGCATGGTAGCAACCATGATATTTATCAGAATAACATTACAAAGAAAAAAACCTCTGTTCCCAGACATTCTCATCTGGATAAGAACCTTTGTAATTTAATTTGTAAACAATTAGAAATTCCAAAATTCTAAAAGGAATTTTTATTATTTTCATTTCCAAATTTCATCATGCAAAGAGAACTGCTTTATCAGATTGCACTCACCCTTATTCCTAATATTGGAGATGTAAATGCCAAAGCATTGGTAAATCATTTTGGAAGTGCTGAAGCAGTTTTCCGTGCTCCGAAAAAAGTACTTGATGAAATAGAAGGAATCGGAATTGTACGGGCAAATTCGATTAAGAATTTCAAAGATTTTAGCAGGGCAGAAGAAGAAATTGAATTTATTAAAAAATACAAAATCACGCCTCTGTTTCTTACTGATAAAAATTACCCGCAAAGATTACTGAATTGCTATGATAGCCCACCAATGTTATATTACAAAGGAAACGCTGACTTAAATTCATCACGCATTCTTGCCATTGTGGGAACAAGAAATCACAATGATTATGGGAAAAATTGTACAGAAAAATTAGTAGAAGATCTGGTAAATGAAGACGTGCTTATTGTAAGCGGTCTCGCATTTGGAATTGACAGCATTGCACATAAAACTTCTGTAAAAAATAACGTTCCTACAATCGGTGTTTTAGCTCATGGATTGGATCGGGTTTATCCGCCCGAAAATAGCTCTTTGGCAAAACAAATGATTTTATGCGGTGGCTTGCTAACTGAATTTAAAAGCAATACAACTCCTGAAAAACAAAACTTTCCAGGCAGAAACAGAATCGTTGCCGGAATAAGTGATGCGGTGATTGTGGTAGAATCAGGAATAAAAGGTGGCTCATTAATTACTGCAGAATTAGCGAATGGATACAACAAGGATGTGTTCGCATTTCCGGGAAGAGCAGATGATTCCAAAAGCACCGGCTGCAATTACCTAATTAAAAATAATAAAGCCATGCTCATTACTTCTGCCGGTGATGTGCTTGAAAATATGGGCTGGAAAGAAAACAAAAAGAAGGCAGTGAAAAAACAACGGGAATTATTTATCGAATTTTCTACAGAAGAAAAAGTAATTGTTGATATTTTGCAAACAATGGGACAAACCCATATTGATGAATTGTATTTTAAAAGCAAACTTAGCAGCAGCGCCGTTGCACAGGCCTTACTGATGCTGGAAATGCAGGGAATTGTAGCTTCATTACCTGGCAAAATATACAAAATGGCTTGAAATCAAAATGGGTTGAAACTGACAGCAAAGCAATAAATACCTTCAATTTTTGATTTATGATGATACCCTCTTAAAATGAAATATAAAAAAAGCTGCCTCACGAATGAGACAGCTTTTTAAAGCTTTATTCAATTTTTTTACTTTAATACAGATTATTCACCGTGTGCTTCAGCAGCAGGAGCTTGTTGTTCTTTTGCTTTAGGCGCTTCTCTTTTTACAAAAGCAGGACGGCTTGCAGCTTTCGTTTTTTTGTGAGTTTCCTGGCGTTTGGCAAATTCAGCATCATGCTCGCTGCTCCATTTGGTAAATTTTTCCATAGCAGCAGCTTCGTCAAATAAGCCGAGCGAAACACCGCGAAGCAAATGCTTCAGGTATAGTACGCCTTTAAAACTTAAAATGCGACGAACGGTATCTGTAGGCTGAGCACCTTTGTGCAGCCATTCCAATGCCTTCTGACGATCTACCTGAATAGTAGCAGGTACGGTCAAAGGATTGTAAGATCCGAGTTTCTGAATAAATTTACCATCGCGGGGGCTACGTGCGTCTGCAACTACAATAAAGTAAAATGGCCTCTTCTTTGAGCCATGGCGTTGCAATCTCATTTTTACAGCCATAAAAAATAGAAATTTTCTTGGGTTGTGATTAAATTTGGTTTATAAAAAGGAAAGCGAAGATAAGGGAATACTTGAAACACACAAAAGAATTATGTTATTTTTTCAAAAAAATGACCTTAATGCTTCATTTTTCAAAAGTTTATCTTCTTCCTAATCCTGCAAGTTTTCCCATCGGCATTTTGTTCATCATTTTCATCATAGACTTCATCTGGTCAAATTGTTTGATAAACTGGTTTACATCCGCAATATCTTTTCCACTTCCTTTAGCAATCCGCTGTTTGCGGCTGGGGTTTATCAGATCCGGATTGCGCCGTTCTTCCAGGGTCATTGAATTAATCATTGCTTCTATTCCTTTAAAGGCGTCGTCATTGATATCAATATCTTTTATTTGTTTTCCTACTCCGGGAATCATTCCCATGAGATCTTTCAGATTTCCCATCTTTTTAATCTGCTGTAGCTGGGTTTTGAAATCTTCAAAATCAAACTGATTTTTGCGGATTTTCTTTTCGAGTTTTGCCGCCTGAGCTTCATCAAATTGTTCCTGGGCTTTTTCTACCAAACTAACAATATCACCCATTCCCAAAATCCTTTGCGCCATACGCTCCGGGTAAAACACATCGAGCGTCTCCATCTTTTCACCGCTGCTCACAAACTTGATAGGTTTGTTCACGGTGTATTTAATGGAAATTGCGGCACCTCCTCGCGTATCTCCATCCAATTTTGTAAGAACTACACCGGTATAATTTAAGCGCTGATTGAAAGCAGCAGCAGTATTCACTGCATCCTGGCCGGTCATGCTGTCCACCACAAATAAAATCTCTTTTGGGTTTAAAGCACTCTTAATATTGGCTACTTCCGTCATCATCACCTCATCTATGGCCAGACGACCAGCTGTATCTATAATAACTACATTTTTATTTTTTGATTTTGCTTCTTTCAAAGCATTTTGTGCAATTTCTACTACATTTTTATTTTCCGGCTCGCTGTAAACTTCTACGTTGATTTGTCCGCCCAAAACTTTTAATTGTTCTATTGCAGCAGGACGGTAAACGTCTCCCCCAACGAGCAGAGGAGATTTCCCTGTTTTTGTTTTTAAATAGTTAGCAAGTTTTCCGCTGAAAGTCGTTTTACCACTACCCTGCAAACCTGCAATTAAAATTATTGCCGGATTTCCGCTAAGATCCAAATCCGTTTCAACTCCACCCATCAGGTCGGTCAATTCGTCTTTTACGATTTTAACCATCAATTGCCCGGGGCTAACCGCATTGATTACTTTTTCTCCCGTAGCTTTTTCCTTAATCGTATCGGTAAATTCTTTTGCGATTTTATAATTCACATCAGCGTCAACCAAAGCACGGCGAATATCTTTTACGGTAGAAGCAATATTCAATTCTGTAATTCTTCCCTGGCCCTTCAGGTTTTTAAATGCGGTATCGAGCCGGTCACTTAACGATTCAAACATATTATTGACTAATTAAATTTTTTACGAAAATCAAAAAAAGTGAACATGGTTATATTCACTTAATGATTGCAAATTTACGAAAGTTGTGTGTGTTTTTGAAAACAGGAAATTGAGGTATTTGTTGCTTTACTGTGATCGATCTTAATAAAAGCAAGCCGAAGCCGCACAGCAATTGCGAAAGACCGGGTGGTGAAGATTTCCAGACCACTATTGCGTTCCGATACTGCCCAAACGGCCCGGTACGCTTGTCTTTGCAATTAAGTTTCGACCGCTTATCGCATTCCGGCCCTGCAAGCGTTCTGATTTTTCTAAATTCCTTTCATCCGTATTCCCTCTTTTATTTCCTCACTTCCTTTTTGCAATATCGTGTCACCAACATTTAAGTTGCCAAAAACTTCTACCAAACTGTCTTTACTTCTGCTGACTTGAACCGGAATTCTTGATGTTAACAAAAATTCGTTTCAATGGATTGGAAACGGTTTATTTGATTTAATCTGATGCGTCACAATTTGGACAGCACCGTCGCCGGTAAGAGCCTGAATCTCGCGCTTGAGAACTTGTTTGGTGGTCCCGCCAGGAATCGAACCTGGATCTGGAGCTTCGGAAACTCTTATACTATCCATTGTACTACGAGACCAGTTTTTACGCTTAATGCCTAATGCTTAACGCTCAAGGCAAATGCATTCGGCTTTCAGACTTCAGCTTTCTGCTTTCAGCTCATGCTCCAAAAGCTGCAATATTACTTCCAAAAATTTTAACAGCAATGGCAATTAGTATTACTCCAAAAAATTTTCTGATAACTGACAATCCACTTGGACCTAAAACCTTTTCTACCCAATTAAGGGATTTTAAAACAATAAAAATGACGATACAATTTATCAAAATACCAAGCAGGATATTAATATCATGATAGCCGGCTTTTAATGACATAATTGTGGTAAGTGTTCCCGAACCTGCAATTAAAGGAAAAGCAATCGGAACCATGCTTCCGCTTTTGGGATTATTTTCCTGTTTAAAAAAATCAACGCCAAGGATCATTTCGAGGCCAATAATAAAAATGACAATACTTCCGGCTACTGCAAAAGAATGTACATCCAGCCCAAGCAGGTTTAAAAATTGTTCACCCACAAACAAAAACAAAATCATCAAAGCGCCGGAGGCAATCGTTGCCTGTAGTGACCGTATCTGCCCACCCATTTTGTCTTTCAATGAAATCAACACCGGAATTGAACCTAAAATATCTATTACGGCAAACAAGGTGAATGTAATAGTTATTAATTCAGTCTTCGAAATGTTGGCGATGCTTGGCATTCGTTTTTTTTCAAATTTAGCAAAGATGAAACGATTGGAACAAATCGTAAAACCAAAAAATTATAAGCGCATTTTTACTCCGGTATTAAAATTAAATCCTTTTGTAGTAAATCCTCTTGTCACAAAATATTTTTGATCAGTTACATTTTGAAAATCTGCGAAAATGCTGAAGCTTTTATTGATATTATATTGACCATAGAAACCCAAAGTGTAATATCCTTTTAATTCATAAGAAGGGCCGTTGTACTGTGGTTCGAATGCTCTACTCACTGCTTTGAAAGTTGCAGAGAAAAATAAATCTTTTGTTGCCTGGTAATTCAAAAAAAGATTGAAGACATTCTTTGGTCTTTTATACAAATTAAAATAAGAAGTGTCCTTTCCATTCCCATTGCTTGTTGCTATTTGTCCATTTACATAGGTGTAATTTAATGAAGCAGAAAATTGTTTACTAAAATGAATAGTTGCTTCTGTTTCAATTCCATAATCATTTTGCTTATCGGCATTAATATATTTGCTTGCATAGGTTAGGGGATCTGTGTAAAAATAAAATACGTCTTTTATGTCTCTCACAAAACCGGTTACCCTAACATTTATTTTATCAGAATAATATTGGGCTCCGGCTTCATAATTGATAGAAACTTCGGGTTTTAAATTCCTGTTGCCATACTCTGAATACAATTGATAAAGCGAAGGCACATGATAGCCGGATGAAATATTGGCGTATATTTTATAATGCTCATGTATTAAATAAAAAGGATTGAAAGAATACGTGTAATTGCTTCCATAAATATTATGATGATTCCACCGGCCACCCAATTCAGTGTGAAATCCATTATTTGTTTTCAAAATCAGAGATGCATAAGCGCTTAACTGATTTGTTTTTGCACTATCGGCTGATATCGGTAAAGAAGGAAAACCATAATCCGGCACAACAAGATAGGATTGAGTTGTGGAGTTTTGTTCATAATCTAATCCGGCAAGAAATTCTACGTTTTTATTTAAATTCAAACTAGTAAAAATCTCTGCATAATTGGAGGTGCCGTAATATTTTCCTTTTGAGTATTTTTCGAAAATATTGGTATATAATGAATCATCAATAAAGCTCCGGTTGAAGCGGTTGTAATTATATTGAAACCGGATAAAGCCTTTGTTAAGCTTGTAATCAACAGAAGTTCCTGCTATGGTGTTATCATTGTGATCTGTGTAATCTTTGTCATCTATAAAAGCGCCTGCATCTACATCGGCGCGGTTGTTATTGTATTTTCCAAACAGGCGAACAGATGTTTTTTTAAAGGGTTTGAAAGTAAAATTTAATTGAAAAACATCTTTGTTGAATCCGTCTTTATCAAAATTGGCTTTTTCTGTTGAATCATAAGCAGACGAAAATCCCTGGCTATAAATTTTATTATAAGATACAAAATACGTTTGTCCCTTACCGTTAGAGCCACTTATGGAAACCGCATCATTATAAGTATGATAGCTACCCATTGAATGATTGATATTAAGATTAAAAGGTTTTCCTTCGCCTTTTTTGCTGATAATGTTAATCACTCCTGCCACTGCATCTGATCCATATAAAGTAGATTGAGCGCCTTTTAAAATTTCGATTCTTTCAATATTGTCGAGTGCAAAATTATTCAGGTCAAATTCACTGCTGATACCGGATGCATCGTATAATGGAATGCCATCAAGCAATATCAAGGTATTTCCGGCAGAAGCGCCCTGGGTATAAACAGTTTGGTTGGTTCCCAAATTATTATCAGCGCCATTAATAATCATTCCCGGTTGTTGGTTCAGTACTTCTCCGAGAGATTTTCCAAAACTTTTTTGTAATTGTTGCTGCGTAATGACATCCACTACTTTTCCTGTCTGGCTTTGTTTGATGGGACTTTTTGTTGCCGTTACAATTACTTCGTTGAGTGTTTTTACAGAATCCTGGGCATACAAGCCAGCGGTTGCAAATAATAGTAAAACGGTAATAATTTTTGATTTCATTTCCTGAATAATTTTTTAATTTTTTTGAATAAATACAGGAAATCGGTAGAAATATAAAATGCTGCAGACCACTTTACATCTCTGCTTTTCTCCCGAAAGCATTGAATAATCCCGATAATTATCGGGGGATAAGTGGCAGGTCTTCTGGCTTAATGTTTACTTCGCCTTCCCATCCCGAAAGCCTTCGGGACAGTGGTGTGAGAGAAGTTACCTGAAATTTTTTTACAAAAAAATCAAGCCATATTACAGCTACGGGGATAGCTCCGGTATCGCACCGGATTCCCTTTTAATCCTCCGCCTGAGGCGGAGAAACCAATTACGGCTGCAAATGTAAAAGCAATAAATTGAAAATTCAAAATGGAAATTTTTCAGAAAATAGAAAAGAGCATTATTGCCTTCTGAACGGACCGGCAGATGTTAATTTGCTGAAACTTTTGCATGCATTCTCTTTCATTCCTATACTTTCTTTAATTCAGCAAACTAACAAATAACAGGAATTCGTATTTTTATTTTTTTAAAAAGAGGTTTCATAAAAATTATAAAATAATGAACAGAAGAAGATTTCTTAAAAACGGAACCCTTGCCAGTTTTGGCTTGCCTGCATTTATCAGCGCTTCTAATTTCAAAAAAACAGTTGCCGTTAAAAATGAAACCGGATTATTTGAAGATGAAAGTCTGGTGGAAACAACAATTTCTGCTTTACAGGAGAAAATGAAAAATGGAACACTTACTTCAAAATCAATTACAGAATGGTATTTAAACAGGATTGAAAAAATTGATAAAAACGGGCCATCAATTAACTGTGTAATCGAGCTCAATCCGGATGCTATAAGCATTGCTGAAGCAATGGACAGTGAGAGAAAGAAAGGAAAAGTGAGAAGCGCGCTTCACGGCATTCCCGTTTTAATAAAAGATAATATTAATACCGGCGATAAAATGATGACAACTGCCGGTTCGCTGGCCTTGTTGGGCAACATAGCTTCTAAGGATGCATTTATTGTTGGCCGGTTGCGCGAAGCCGGTGCGGTTTTATTAGGGAAAACCAATCTGAGTGAATTTGCTAATTTCCGGTCCACACATTCTACCAGTGGATGGAGCAGCCGGGGCGGACAAACAAAATGCCCTTATGTTTTGGATCGCAATCCATCCGGTTCGAGTTCGGGTTCAGGATCGGCAGCAGCTGCAAATCTTTGCACCATTGCCATCGGAACAGAAACTGACGGATCGGTAGTAAGCCCTGCATCTGTGAACGGTTTGGTTGGTATTAAACCAACAGTTGGCCTTTGGAGCAGATCCGGAATTATTCCTATTTCTGCAACACAAGACACTGCTGGCCCAATGACGAGAACTGTATCTGATGCTGCTATTTTATTATCGCTTCTTACCGGTGTTGATCAGGAAGATCGTGCAACATTGAAAAGTAAAGGAAGAATTAAAAAAGATTATGCTCAGTTTTTGGCAAAAGATGGATTAAAAGGAAAACGCCTTGGAGTGGAAAAATCATTTTTTAAAGGCGGCAATCCGGATGTAATTGCATTGTTGCAAAAAACAATCGAACTACTAAAAGGAAACGGCGCAACGATTGTGGAACTTGACATCTTAAAAAAATTAGATGCCGCCCAAAAGGGTGAGTTTACCGTGCTTCAATATGAATTTAAAGATGGATTGAATAAATATCTTTCTACCTCAAATGCGAAAGTAAAATCACTCAAAGAAGTGATTGAGTTTAATAAAAAAAATCCGGAGAAAGGGATGCCTTATTTTAAGCAGGAGATTTTAATCAGTTCCGAAGAGAAAGGTGATTTAAATAGTAAAGAATATAAAGATGCGCTTGAAAAAACCACATCATCCAGACAAATTATTGACGATCTGTTGAAGCAAAATAAATTAGATGCTTTGTGCGGAGTTACCAACGGATTAGCCTGTTGTATTGATTTGGTAAACGGCGATTATGATACAGGTTTTTCTTTTTCTTCACCGGCAGCGATGGCAGGTTATCCTCACATAACCGTGCCAATGGGATTCGTACATGATTTGCCAATAGGCTTTTCATTTTTTGGAAGTGCCTACACAGAACATGAATTGATTAGAATGGCTTATGCATTTGAGCAAGCATCGAACAAGAGAAGTGAGCCTGGTTTTATTGCTTCCATCATTCCTTCTCAAAAATAATCTGATAAAACGGCCATTCTTTGTTGAAATTATTCTTCCAAAAATAAATCAGTGTAAAGCTTACTTCCACGTTTTACCGAATATTTTTCTAAATCGGTAATTCCTTCCTCGGCCAAAACTGTTTCATCAATAAAAGAATTCCCGGTACATGCTGATGAAGGACGTTGTAAAATATAGAATGCACTGTCGGCAAGAATTTCAGGAGTTCGGCTCATATTTATCAGCGCTTCTCCTCCCAACAAATTTCTAACGGCGGCAGTGGCAATAGTCGTGCGCGGCCACAGGGTATTTGCAGCGATATTGTATTTCTTTAATTCGCCGGATAAACCTAATGCAATCATCGTCATGTTGTATTTGCTCATGGTATAAGCAACATGATCTGTCAACCATTTTTGCTGTAGATTAATTGGTGGCGAAAGATTTAAAATGTGTGCGTTGTTTCCTTTTTTTAGAAAAGGAATACACGCTTTGCTCACAAAAAAAGTTCCTTTCACATTGATATCAAACATTAGATTAAAGCCTTTTTGTTCTGTTTGTTCAACCGGGGTTAACGAAATTGCAGAAGCATTATTTATTAAGATATCAATTCCTCCAAAGGCCTGAACAGCTTTTTCAACAGCGTTTTTTATTTGATCTTCAAAACGAATATCACATTGTACTGCTAACGATTTTCCACCGGCTTCTTCTATTTCAGTTGCTGCGCTAAAAATAGTTCCGCCCAACTTTGGATTTTCTTCAATTGATTTTGCGGCTACTACAATATTGGCTCCTTCTCTTGCCAGCCGTAGTGCTATTGCTTTTCCAATCCCGCGTGAAGCGCCGGTTATAAAAACCGTTTTGTTTTTGAAGCTCATTTGAAATTATTTTATGAAAGAAAGGTAATTTAAATGAGATTAGAAAAAGAAAAGTTGTTATAGAACTTTTTTTTGGTTTAGCGCTGTAGTGCAGCAAGTATGGAGGGGTTGCGGCAAACGAACAAATACCGGCTTTTTGTATTTACCTTCGGCTTTAGTTTTTCAAACGGCTGCTCCGATAGCTTAGGGGAGCCTTCAAGTACATTTGAAGCAACATCGCAGAATGAGTAAGGAAGGCAACGATTTGAAATGAACCGGTAGGTTTGTACTATTTGGCAATGCTTTTTACGCGGTCGTCAGACAGTTCCAACGCCTGGTCAACAATGTCGCAAATAACGTTCATTATAATTTTGATGACTATTTAAAGTATAAAAGAATTTTATGAAAACTAAAGAAATATGGGCAAAT
>JBQCFO010000669.1:0-2889 GCA_051959055.1 Ginsengibacter sp.
GCAGGCAATAAAAGCATCGTAAGAACGATGGCTAATATAAAAGCAATTAAACTCATAAGGACAGATTCTCCCAGAAACTGCGCAACCAAAAATCTTTTTTTTGCACCCAAAACCTTCCTGATTCCCACTTCAGAAGAACGCCTGGAAGACCGTGCTGTGGCGAGATTCATAAAATTAATACAAGCGATAAGCAATGTGAAAATTGCAATGGATGCAAGAATATACAAGTAGGTTTTACTACCACTTTGTGTTACATTGTTTTTTACTTCTTCAGATAAATGTATTTTTTTTAAGGGTACTAAAAATTGCTTTTTATAAAAACCAAAAGCCTTTAAATCTTTACCGGCATATTTATCGATAAATGCCGGAAACTTTGCTTCCAATTTTTGTGAATTAGTTCCGGGGCGCAACAGTAAATAGGTATAATACATATTGTTGTTTGCAAGATTAGCGCCTGCCGATTTTATATAATTAGCCATGTCGCCTCCCATCATGCTCATAAAAAATCTGCCATCTATATGAGAAGGCTTATTGATTGATTTGAATACACCGGTTACTAAAAAGTCATGATCGCCATTGGTGCTGCTGCTTACATGAATTACTTTATTTAATGCAGGTTCATTCCCAAAAAGTTTTTTTGCAATTTCTTCATTTAGAACAATGGTATTCGGATTGTCCAAAGCCGTTGCAGGATTGCCTTCTATAAAATTGTAAGTGAACATTCTAAAGAAAGTAGAATCGGCCATTAAACCTTTTGATTCATAGAAAGATTTGGTCTGCCCTCCTCCTGGTGTGTATTGCAACAGTGTTTTATCTTCAGAAAATAATTTTGATAACCGGGTCGTTTGCTGAATTTCAGGAAAATTTTGTTTCAACCTTTCGCCCATGGCCGCCGGCGTGTGTGGTAGCTTTTTAAAATTACCAAGGCCGATAAATTCGGTGCCAACCTGGTAAATATCATCTGCATTTTTTTGATAACGGTCGTAGCCCGTTTCGTTTAAAGTGTATAAGGTGATTAGCATACAGCAAGTCAATCCTACTGATAATCCGATGATATTGATGAAAGAAAATACTTTATTTTTCATCAAATTTCGCCATGCGATTTTAAAATAATTTTTAAACATAAAAGTTCTGTTTCTGATGTATGATTTCTGATGTCTGATTTATAGATGTCTGATTTCATCAAACACTTCACTTATTATTTTCAGTAAACACACAAATAATGCAAATTTTTATTTTCAAATAATTTTCCTATTCACCATTCACAACTCACCATTCACTATCTCATTCACTATCTCATTCACTTCTTAAACTCTTCACCGGATTAGAGGTAGCTGCTTTTATTGCCTGGAAACTTATGGTTGCGAAAGCAATTAATAAAGCAATAACAGCTGCAAAAATAAAAACCCACCAGGCAATATTGATCCGGTATGCGAAATCCTGCAACCAGCGATTCATTGCGTACCAGGCAACGGGAAATGCAATGATAGCTGCAATTACAACGAGTAACAGAAAATCTTTTGAAATTAATTTTACAATATTTCCGGTGCTTGCACCCAGCACTTTTCTAACTCCTATTTCTTTTATGCGCTGAGAAATAGAAAATGCTGAAAGTCCGAGTAATCCTAAACATGCAATGAAAATAGCAATGCAGGCAAATGTGGTAAATATAGTTTCCTGTCTTTGCTCGGACTGGTACAGCTTTGAAAAGTTTTCATCGAAGAATGTGTATTGATAAGGAAGATCAGGAACAAATCTTTCCCAGGTATTTTTTATCGTATTCAATGCTGAATTGATATTGTTGCCTGATACCTTCATAGAAATATAATTGTAAAAGGTTTGATTAGGCGCTGGCGCAGGCAACACAAAAACCAAAGGTGTTATAGCCTGGTGCAATGATTCAAAATGAAAATCTTTTACAACACCAATGATATGACCGGTAAATTGACCGTACTTAAATTCTTTGCCGACTGCCTGCTCATTTGACTTCCAGCCTACTGCTTTAACTGCTGATTCATTAAGGATAAAATTTGATGTATCTGTTCCGTAACTGCGTGAAAAATTGCGGCCTGCTGCTAATGAAATTCCATATACCGGTACAAAATCATAATCAGTTGCCAGAAAACGAATGTCGGCTTTTACAGGAACCATAGAATCATTTCCCGGCGCCTGTGCTCCCATACCATCGAGCAACCTTCCTGTAGGAATTCTTGAAGAAAGAGCAACATCTTTTATGTTTGGGTTTTGCAACAAAGTGTTGCGGAATGATTCATATTGATGATTCAATTGAGAATTATAAGCCATGGTAACAATATGATCTTTATCATAACCCAGGGAGGCATTTTGCATATAACGCAATTGTTGAAATACGACAATGGTCGTTACAATGAGAATAATTGAAATGCAAAACTGCGCCACCACAAGCACTTTGCGAAAATTAATGCTGCTGCCTTCGGCTTTAAATAAACCCTTCAATGTTTTTACCGGCTGAAACGATGACATGAACAAAGCAGGATATATTCCTGAAATAAATCCAATTAAAAAAGGACATAAAAATAAAGGCAATAAAATCTGCCATTTCAATAAAATACTTATTGAAAGTTCCTGGCCTGACACTTTATTTAGCCAGGGCAATGTGAAATACAATAAGCAAAGAGAAATTAAAAGGGCTGACCATGCTGTTAAGGTTGACTCACTTAAAAATTGAATGACTAATTCTCCTTTACGGGCTCCGATCACTTTTCTTATCCCAATTTCTCTTGCACGTAAAGCAGAACGGGCAGTAGAAAGGTTCATATAATTAATGCACGCAATCAATAAAATAAACAATGCAATAGCGGAAAAAATATAAATGCGTTTAATATCGCCGTTTGGTTCTGCTTCATAATC
>JBQCFO010000670.1:0-7460 GCA_051959055.1 Ginsengibacter sp.
CGCATCTTACCAAAAATGAGTCCATTATTATTCCCTGTTATTCAGGGTTGAAAGCAATTTTTTATGCAACAGGACTTACTTTTTATGATTGGCTTTCCGGAAAATTAAGTTTAGGCAAATCGAAAATAATTTCTAAAAAACAACTCACCGACAGGTTGCCTGTTTTAAACAGGAAATCTTTGAAATGTGGCGTATTGTATCATGACGGCACTTTTGACGATTCGCGGCTCGCAATAAACCTGGCGCAAACCTGCGTGGAACATGGGGGAGTGGTTTTGAATTACTGCAAAGCTGTTTCATTGATCAAATCCGGGAATGCAATTTCAGGAGCAACGGTGTTGGATAAAGAAAGCGGAAATGCTTATAAAATAAATACGAAAGCAGTGGTGAATGCAACAGGTGTTTTCGTTGATGATATCATTAAACTGGATAACCCCGGTTCCAAATCGTTGATCAGACCGAGCCAGGGAATTCATCTCGTTTTAGATAATTCCTTTTTAAAAAGTAAGGATGCCATTATGATTCCCCATACAGATGATGGCCGTGTGCTTTTTGCTATTCCGTGGTACGATAAAGTGCTTATTGGCACCACTGATACTCCTTTGAGTACTCATTCACTGGAACCCAGAGCTCTCGATAGCGAAATCGGATTTGTATTGAACACTGCCGGAAAATACTTATCAAAAAAACCGCAGAAACAGGATGTTCTAAGTGTATTTGCAGGCTTGCGTCCCTTAGCAGCCACGAATGATAGAAATGAAAAAACAAAAGAAATTTCCAGAAGCCATAAAGTGATTATTTCAGATAGCGGCCTTGTATCAGTGATCGGTGGAAAGTGGACAACATATCGTAAAATGGCCGAAGATACTTTGTCGAAAATGATGAGAAGAAAAATGCTGCCCAGTAAAAAATGTATCACAGCTGATTTAAAAATACACGGTTATGCTGTACAAAATTCAACCGTCCCACTGGCTTTCTATGGCGGGGACCGTATGAAAATCAATGAAATGATTGCTTCTGATCCAACACTTGCAAAACCATTAATGCATGAAACTGATATTATTGCTGCGCAAGTGATTTGGGCTGTGAGAAATGAAATGGCAAGAACGGTAGAAGACTTCCTTGCGCGCAGAACAAGAGTGTTATTTACCGATGCAAAACTGGCGATAAAACTGGCTGCTAATGTAGCAGATCTGATGATGAAAGAATCAGGAAAGGATGTGGAATGGAAAGAAATGCAAATTCAATCTTTTACTGAATTGTCAAAGGGATACCTGCTTTAAAATGATAAGATTTCTACAGCAGCCAGTTTATAAAAATAAAATCAGTAAACGAACAAATAATGGAAAAAGCAATTTTATCAAATTCAATAAGTAAAAAATTTCTGATTCTTTTTTCTAAAGACAATAAACATAACTTTATCAATCTCAGAAAGAAGAAATAAGATGTCGTATTACAAAACACCTGTCTATAAAAAAATTTTAATTTTTGTCAACATTTGTTTCGTCATTCTTTATTTATTTGTTTGCCTTGTACCATTTGTGAATACCGGGGTTAACTGGTTTATTGCCGTTCCGGGAATTGTATTTCCATTGGTTCTTTTCGTGCTGTTTGCATTTATTATTTTATGGATTATTTTGAAATCCAGGTTTGTGTGGTTTTCTGTAATAACCGTCATTCTGGGGATTCAACAGATAGCAGCAGTTTTTTCATTTCATCTGCCTTCTGGTTTTTCTGCTGAAAAACAAGAGAATACATTGCGCGTTATGCAATGGAATGTTATGGGCTTTGACCAGGCAAATGAAAAATATAATATTGAAAATGGAGGACACTCTTTACGTCCTTTTATCATGGATGTGATCAGTGAACAAAACGCTGACGTACTTTGTTTTGAAGAATTTTTTGAAGCAAACGATACAGCGATTTTTAAATCCAATATTAGTACAATTACTGAAATGGGATTTCCTTATCATTATTTTGTTCCCGTCGAAAATGAAAATTCAAAAGATGCATCCGGGATCATTATTTTTTCAAAAAACCCCATTATTGATACGGCAAGGTTTGACTTGAACAGCAATAAAAAAGGGGAACATTTAATTTATGCAGACATCAAAGTGAAGGATAAAATTTTCAGAATTTTTGCTACACATTTGATTCCAATTAAATTCGGCCAATGGGATGAACAAAGATCCATACGCCAACAGATATATGGCGAAGAAAGTTTGGATTCTTACAAAAATATTTTTTCAAAATTGATTAGGGGTTATGCTTTTCGCTATTATCAGTCATTATTCGTTGGAAAAAAAATTGCTGAAAGTCCTTATCCTGCTATCATTTGCGGAGATTTTAATGACATTCCGAATTCAAGCACTTATTTCAATGTAAAAGGAAATCTGCAGGATCCATTTTTAAAAAGAGGTTTCTGGACAGGAAGAACAACGCGCAAAAGTTTTGGAATTATTTCGCCTGTTTTACGCATTGATTACATTTTAGCCAGCAGGAATTTTAAAGTAAACCAGTTTGAGATTGTGCATGTACCTTATTCAGATCACTATCCTGTAAAGACAGATCTGCAATGGTGAATTAGTAGTAGTAAATGCTGGTGGTGAATTGTGAATGGTGAGTAGTGAATATTGAAAGCTTCCAGTCTTAAATATCGGGTATTTTTAAATCATTGAATTGTAAAACAACGTTGAAGTTTGATTATTTAATCTTTTATTAGAATTATGCTTTTTATCTTTCGCAAATTATTTTAATATTTAAGGCTTAGATTGTATTTATGTTGGATAAAACCCGTTCTTTCGTTCGCACACTTTTAATTATAATTAATTTTGCCTTAATTTTCACTTATCTATTAGCTTGCCTCGTCCCTTTTATCAATACCGGGAAATACTGGTTTATTGCGCTTTCCGGCCTGGCATTTCCGGTTATTTTTTTTGCGCTTTTTTGCTTCATGATTTTATGGTTGTTTTTAAAATCAAAATGGTTTTGGATTTCGTTCGTTGCTATGCTTCTGGGCACACAACAAATTATTTCTGTTTTCGGCTTGCATTTTCCTCAAAAATTTTCGGCAGATCGTCAACCAAATACTTTAAGAGTGCTGCATTGGAATGTACAAAGCTGGGATAATTTTCTGGACTCAAAACAGTCACGTCTTGCCGATATGATTCATTTATTGAAGCAAAGCAATGCTGACATACTATGCTTTGAGGAGTATGCAGATATCCAAAATATACATGATTCAAATTCAGTAACTTCTGCCATCGTGAGGTTGGGCTATCCTCATTACGCATTCGCAGCAACCGAGCCCACTCTTGAAAATGATTCCCGGGGCGTAATAATATTTTCCAAATATCCCATTATTCAATCGGACACATTTAATTATGGAAAAAATTCGCAGGCCGAACATCTGATTTATACAGATATAAAAGCCGGAGAAAAAACTTTTAGAATCTTTACAACCCATCTGCAATCGGTACGGTTTCAATATTCGGATTACCAAAGCCTGGCACGTCTGAAACGTGCGCGGGATCCCGGTTATCATGATTCGCGTACCATCGTTTCAAAACTAAAAGCCGGCTATCAATTCAGATACCTGCAGGCGCAAATCGTGAAACAAAAAATATCGGAAAGTCCTTACCCTGTTGTGATTACCGGCGATTTTAATGACGTGCCTAATTCAAACACGTATTTTGAAATAAAAGGAAATCTGCAGGATGCTTTTTTGAAAAAAGGGTTTTTTATTGGCCGTACTTTCCGCTATATTTCACCCACTTTGAGAATTGATTATATCCTTGCTGATAAAAGTTTTAAAGTGAATCAATTCCAGGTGATTCACGTTCCTTATTCAGATCATTATCCGATTGAGGCAGATTTGCAATGGTGAGTGAGGAAGGTTGAAGGTTCAAGGTTGAAGATTCAAAGTTCAGGGTTCACAATTGACTATTCACAAATTTATTAATGGTTTGAGCGCGGATTCCTGAAGCATTCAAAATTACCATTGACAATTGAATTGCCATCAATTCCACTATTCACGGTTCACACTTCTCTACTCACTATTCACTATTTCGCCTTTTCCTGTACTTTTTTTCTTTGCAAAATTTTTTGAAGAGCATCTACACAATTCTGAATCGCTTCCTCAAACGATTCTGCATTTTTTTTCACAAAATCGTCATTGCCCGGAACAATCAAACGGATATCACAAATTTTATTTTCAACCACGGCAGCTCCTTCTAAAGATAAGGTAACATCGGCGCTGATAATTTTATCATCAAAGCGTGATAATTTACCTACTTTTTCGTTTACAAAATCAATTAATTCCTGTTTTGCTTTAAATTTTAATGTCTGCAAATTAATTTTCATAATCATAAATTTTATAGGGAAATTTTTTTTTGATTTCGGGAAAGATAAAGAGAATAATATAAACCGGTTTACTATTTCCGAAGTAAAAACTACCTATCTTTCTTACCCTAAATTTCATGCCCGGAAATTTACGGATGAACGTTAAATTTTTATTCATACATTTAAAAAAACCTTTTATTTCCTCTGCTTATTGTAAATTTGATTTTGAAAAATGGTTTAATTTCTTCGAATTAAATAACAAAAATATCCACTCTATGAAAAAAGTTTTATTTGTTTTCATTGCCTTTATATTTTCTTTTTCAAATACAGAAGCCCAATATAAATCTTTCAAAATTTCGGTAAAAGGTGATACCATCAACGCGATTGATGCACGCGGATTGAAACAAGGCAAATGGGTGATTCATGTAGATCCGCTTCGCGGCGAGCCCGGATATGAAGAGGAAGGAATTTTTGTAAATGATAAAAAGGAAGGGCATTGGAGAAAATACGATTTGCAAGGCGATTTGGTTGCTTATGAAAATTATAAAAACGGCGACAAGGATGGGCAGTCTCAGTATTTCAACTTTTTGGGTGACTTGACAAGAGAAGAAAACTGGCATGCTTACAATCCTGATCAGCCTTATGACACCATTCCTATTTATGGAACCGGCAATAATGAAATCCTCAGTTATAAAGTAGTAAAAGCCGAGCCGTATAGCGTAAAAGATGGCACCTGGACATACTATGATAATGGGAAAATTATTAAGACAGAAGAATACGACCGCGGACATTTACTGAATCCAAACAAGCCGGCTGAAGTAGTTTCGGACGAGCCGATGAAAAAAATCGTTCCCAAAGAAGTATTGGATTATCAGAAAAAGAATGCCAATAAAAAACATGTAAAAGTAAGGGATGGTATGACGGGATATTAGGCATCGTGCTCTCAAATAAATTGCAGATTTTCAGAATTTGCAGAAGGATTGATTGTAGGCAAAACAGCAATAGAGAAAAGTTACGGAAGAAATCTTTAAGTTTAATGAACCAGAAAGACTGGTTTTCCGACGCCAACTAATTCAATTAAATCAATATCCGGGATAGAAGTACAAAATCCTCTGTTACACACAATGTAAGAAGGTATTAAGCCATTAAGCCCGTTTTTTTCCTACATTCATTATCTTATAACAAAGTTCTTTCATCAAAGAGCCCAGCGAAATTCCGGAATTTCCAATTCCAATGCTTTTCAGGTTGGAATCGTGCAATAATAATATTATCTGCTCTGTCTCTGAATAAGAATAATTTTTAACCGCCTGCAATACCTGCTCCACCAAATAAGCATTAAAAGAAAAAATGGGTTTTAAAGTCCGTTCACTTTTATCCGGCATCTGGTGCACGCTTAGAATTTTAGAAAAATATCCATAAAGAGAAGGAAGAATTAACTGGATAGGAGCGGCTTTAGGATTCGCATCAAAATATTGAACGATGCGGATTGCTTTTGCAGCATCCTTTTTGCTTAAGGCATTTTGTAATTCAAAAATATTATACTCTTTGCTGATGCCGATAAATTTTTCAATGTGGTCTTCAGTGATATTTTTTTCAGCGCCAATATTGATAGAAAGCTTGTCTATTTCGTTTACAATTCTTGAAAGGTCATTTCCAATATGGTCAATCAATAAATTTAAAGCCATCGGTTTTATTTGAAATCCATTCGATTGCAAATAATCGTTTACCCAGCCGGGCAACTGGCTTTCATACATTTTTTTAGATAAAAAAACTTCCCCTTTCTTTTTGATTGTTTTGGAGAATTTCAACCGGCCATCCAAAGTTTTTCCTTTATAAGAAACCACCAGGATCGTGGAGGGTAAAGGGTTTTCGATATACGACTCCAGTTTTTCCACATCTTTCATTTGTTGTGCTTCTTTCAGCAAAACAACCTGTTTTTCTGCAAACATGGGGTAGCGGCGGCAGGCATTTACGATATCTGGCCAGCTGGCATCTTTTCCATAAAAAACGGTTTGATTAAATTCAGCTTCTGAGGAAGAAAGAATTTTCTTTTCTGCATATTCCATGATTTCATCGATGAAATAATCTTCATCGCCTTCCAGCCAATACACAGGTTTAAATTCTTTCTTTTTCCAATTGGAAATTATTGCAGCAGCACTCATCAGTCAAAGATAAAAAGTTGTGGATTAAAAACAATCCGATTCTATTCAAAATAAGAAAATGGAAACCGTGTTATTTCTTTCTTTACTGATGAGTGTCAATAACAATGGACTATGCCACCACGCTTCGTGTCTTCACGAAACGCCGCCGTAAAAATCAAAATCGAAATCAGCATTATATGTTGTTTTACTGAATGAACTGTCCCAACAGCTTGTAAACTTTTTCAATTAGATATATCAATTTTCTGAAAAAATATTTTCACATAAATTGTTTTTAAACCTTATTTTAGATTTGATTTTCAACTGGTTTATTTTTATTATTTTTATTTTCAAAACAATTGCATGTCATCATTACATCCTGTTCCGAAACATCGCCTTTCTGTCAGGCAAATTATAAACATGAGTTTCGGATTTTTCGGAATTCAATTTGGTTTTGCTTTGCAAAATGCAAATGTGTCGCGCATCTTTCAAACGCTCGGTGCTGAAATTGATAAAATCGGTTTTTTATGGGTAGCTGCGCCGCTTACCGGCTTGTTGGTTCAGCCAATTATTGGTTATCTGAGTGATAGAACGTGGCATCGTAAATGGGGTAGAAGAAGGCCTTTCTTTTTTATCGGTGCAGTGCTTGCTTCTATTGCACTTTTTTTAATGCCACAATCCACTATGCTTTGGATGGCTGCTGTTTTATTGTGGGTGCTCGATGCTTCTATTAATATTTCGATGGAACCTTTCCGCGCATTTGTGGGTGATAAATTAATTTCTGAACAAAGAACCACAGGCTTTGCCACCCAAACTTTTTTTATTGGCCTGGGGGCAGTTATTGCTTCTTTGCTTCCCTGGATTTTTACGAATGTTTTCCACATCAGTAATACAGCACCAGCCGGGCAAATAGGAGATTCTGTAAAATATTCTTTCTACATCGGCGCAGTGGTTTTCTTCCTTGCGGTATTGTGGACGGTA
>JBQCFO010000671.1:0-2226 GCA_051959055.1 Ginsengibacter sp.
GGCTGGCAGATAAAAGAAGGACGTGATTTTTCAAAAGATTTTGCAACCGATTCTTTGGCAATGGTGTTGAATGAATCTGCCGTACAACTTATTGGTATCAAAAATATCGTTGGTAAACAAATTCAGTTTAACGATAAAAAATACAATGTTATTGGTGTGATAAAAGATATGATTATGGAATCGCCCTATAAGCCTGTAACGCCAACGGTCTTTTTAAACGATCCCGAATGGGTGAACTTGATTACAGTACGCATAAAATCGGGTGTGCCTGTGCAAAGTGCGTTGGATAAAATAAGCAGTGTTTTTAAAAAATACAATCCGGCGGCGCCTTTTGATTATAGTTTTAATGATGAGACCTATGCTAAAAAATTTTCGGATGAACAACGCATAGGAAACCTGGCAACTTTCTTTACCATTCTTGCAATTTTTATTTCATGCCTGGGATTGTTTGGCCTCGCATCATTTGTAGCGGAACAGCGGAAGAAAGAAATAGGCGTTCGTAAAGTAATGGGTGCAACAGTATTTAGTTTATGGAAAATGTTATCCAAAGAATTTGCATTCCTGGTTATTTGCGCTTGTTTTATTGCCATTCCATTAGCCTGGTATTATTTGCATCAATGGCTTCAGCATTATCAATACAGAACCGAAATTACCTGGTGGGTTATTATTGCTTCCTGTGTGGGGGCGATGGCTATTACATTGATCACGGTTAGTTTTCAAGCCCTAAAAGCGGCAATCACCAATCCTGTAAAGAGTTTGAGAAGTGAATAATACCTTTTATTCCTCATAAATTGATTAAAGTATATGCTCAAAAATTATTTCAAGACCGCCTGGAGAAGTATCTCCCACAATAAAATGTTTTCTGTGATTAACATTACAGGATTTGCGGCGGGACTTGCCTGCAGCCTGCTCATATTACTTTGGATACAGGATGAACGCAATGTGGATGCATTTCATAAAAATGGTAACCATTTATTCCAGGTGTATGAGCGTAATTATTTTGATGGAAAAATATCCGCGGGTTATTCTACACAAGGATTGCTGGCTGAAGAATTGAGAAAAAATATTCCGGAAATACAATATGCCAGCGGCCTGGAATATGCATCAGCACCCGGCACTCAAAACAGTTTTGAAGCCGGCGATAAAGTCAATAAAATGACGGGCATGTTTGCAGGAGAAGATTTTTTTACCATGTTCAGTTTCCCGTTATTGAATGGTCAGGCATCCATTGCATTAAGCAATCCTTCTTCGGTTGCTATTTCCCATCAGATGGCTGACATCTTTTTTGGAAGCGCCGATAAAGCCATTGGCAAAACCATTCAATTTGAAAACAAAGAGAATTTGATGGTAACGGCGGTATTTGAAAATATTCCACACAACTCATCCCTGCAATTTGATTTCTTAAGGAGCTGGACCGATTTTGTGAAACAAAACGAATGGGTGCATAACTGGGGCAACACCGCTCCGCAAACTTTTATCCAATTACGTAAAAATGCCGATCCCCAAAAAGTAGAAGCCAGGATAAAAGATTTTATTTACCGGTACCAGCAAAAGACAAAGGGACTTCTCACCGAGCTGGCTTTGCAGCCGTTTGGTGAAAGATATCTATACTCCAACTTTACAAACGGTTATATTGATGGCGGCCGTATTGAATATGTTCATCTTTTTAGTATTGTTTCCATTTTTATTCTGCTCATTGCCTGCATCAATTTTATGAATCTTACTACAGCAAGGTCGGCCAATCGGGCAAAGGAAGTTGGGGTAAGAAAAGTAATGGGCGCCTTACGTACTTCACTCATAAAACAATTTATCGGCGAAGCCTTATTGGTTACGTTTTTATCTATTGTTATCGCACTCCTTCTTGTATCCCTGTTACTCCCGGCGTTCAATGGTCTTACAGGTAAACAACTTGTTTTACCTGTTCATCAGTCTGGTTTTTGGTTGATGATCACCGTATTGCTGTTGATTACCGGATTGGTAGCAGGCAGCTATCCTGCATTCTTTATGTCATCGTTTAAACCGGCCGGTGTATTAAAAGGAAGTTTAAAATATAATGGTTCAGCTATTTTTCTGCGTAAAGGATTGGTGGTATTCCAGTTTGCACTTTCTGTAATACTTATTATCGCCACAATTGTTATTTATAAACAAATGCAATATGTACAAAATAAAAACCTCGGTTATAACCGAGGAAATCTTTTATATATTCCTGTTGAAGGCGAGCTTATA
>JBQCFO010000672.1:0-3982 GCA_051959055.1 Ginsengibacter sp.
CATTATTTCCATTGGGGTTCACCCAATGCTACATATTCCGCTCTTTCAGGACTAGAAGAAAAAAATGATTTTTTTCTTCTTACTTCTTTCTACCTGCTGCTTGCTACTTGCTACTTACTTCTTTTTCCTGCCGCTTGCATCCTGTTTCTTTACTTTAAGAACAGCCGTATCTGAAGGTACTTCATTCCCTTTTAAAATTCTTTCAATATTATCAAAATATTGTTGTTTTAATATGAGTGTTTTTTCAATCGAATCTGCTTTTACTTTTAAAGATTCATATTCATTATTAGAGCCGGATTTTCCATACCCGGGAATATAAAATTTTAATGGTGTAAAAGCAATTAATGCAATTGTGAGCCCAACCAGGACGATAAACATCATACTGAGTGCTACATACACAGTCCAGCGGTTTAGTTTGAAAGCAACTATTTCCTCAAAAGTATTTTCATTCAAAATGATAAGCCGGTATTTGTTACGGATCCTTTTTAAAAAACTGTTTGCCTGATGCGGCTGCATATTTGGATTTTTAGGTTGTTAAAAATAATACACGTACTGCGTTTAGTGACATATTACCTCAAATTAACCGTATTTATAAAATAAATTTGCAAAACAAAAAGATTCTTCCCAGCAAAAGAACTTTTTTTGCTGATTCTTATTTTATAAAAACTAAAAATATTCATGAATAACCGGATCATTAGATTGATATCTGTTTTATTGTTGCTGCTCTTTTTATTGCCCGATGTTCATGCACAAATTGTCAAAATTACTTTTGATCTTCAAAAAGATAAACCACAAAAATTTAAGGATAAAGAGCTGCGATCGGAAAAAACCGGTCAAAAAAAATTTACAATTCCAAGAAAATTTATCCAAAATACCACCAGCCATTACAATTATTTTTATAATGCAAATAATAAAATAAAGTCGGTAATAGAGCTGGCACGCATGGCCACAAAAGATGATTATTCAAAATTATTGCCTTATTATAGTTATTCTTTAGACAATACCGCCGCCCAGAAACATGAACTTGATTCAGTAATTTATAAAGCCACCGCAGGAATTTTACTTCATGATTTGCGAAGTAATTGGGTTGATAATTTATACTTCTTAATTGGAGAAGCGTATTACCTGCGAAAAGATTTTGATTCTGCTTCCATGACGTTTCAATTCATCAATTACAATCTTTTTCCCGGAAAAAACAAAGATCAGAGCCAACTCGTCGGAACTAATGAAAACAGGGAAAATAATGCGCTCAGTATTTCCAGCAAAGAAGATCGCAATATTATTGATAAAGCATTCACACGTCCGCCGAGCAGAAATGATGCGTTGGTATGGCAGATTCGTACATTGACGGATTTGGGTGATTATGGTGAAGCTGCTGGCTTGATGAATACTTTGAAAAATGATCCACAATTTCCAGATAGGCTGAATCCGTATTTTAATGAAGTGCAGGGTTATTGGTTTTTTCAGCAAAAAATGTATGATAGTGCAATTATTTATATTAAAAATGCATTGCCAAATGCCATTGATATGGCTGATAAAGCAAGAAGAGAATATTTGCTGGCCCAACTTTATGAAATGAATCATAACCTGGATACCGCATCTGATTACTACGACAAAGCAATTCGCAATACTACCGATCCGCTGATGGATATCTATGCAAATTTGAACAAAGCAAAGATGCTGAAAAGTAAGGATCCCGCAGAAATTGATAATAGTATTTCCAGATTATTACACATGGCTCACAAAGATAAATTTGAGCCATATCGGGACATCATTTTTTATTCTTCAGGCGAACTTGCTTTGGAAAGACCCGATACATCTGCCGCTTTAAATTTCTATAAGAGAAGCGCTTTTTATAATGAAAATAATTTGTCTTTAAAAAATAAAGCCTTTTTAAAAATGGCGGAAATAAATTATTTACAAAAAAAATATAAACAAGCATTTAATTCCTACGACAGCATTCAAATTGACGGCGATACAACTTTAGAGAATATTGCGGAAATACAATCGAGGAAAAAAGCCCTTGCACAAATTGTAACTTACCTGGATGTTATTCAAAGAGAAGATAGTCTCCAGGCAATTGCAGCTTTATCTGCTGCTGATAGAGAAACTTTTTTAAAAAATTTATCAAAGAAATTATCGAAAGAACGGGGACTTAATGAAGCTGGCAATCATGGAAGTTATGGATATTTCAATTCACCCAGTCAATCCACGGGAACACTGGCTAATAACAACAAAGGTGAATGGTATTTTGATAATAACAGTTTGAAATCGCAGGGTTATAATGATTTTAAAAGAACATGGGGCAAAAGACAAAATGTTGACAACTGGCGGTTAAATAACGGTTCTAACCGAAATGTATCCAATAATGCAGATCAATCAAGGTCGAATTATAGTGACCCAATGGCACCTCAGGCAGATTCTGCAAATGAACAACCAGCCACCACTCCTTATCAGCAGGACATTTCTGTTGAAGGATTGCTTGCTAATGTACCACTTACCAAACCTGCAATGGATACCTCCAATTCAAAAATTGCGCGATCATTATTCCAGCTTGGAAAAAATTATCAAACACTTTTAGAAGATTATAGTGCTGCAATCGAATCTTATCAGCAATCTTTAAAACGCTTCCCGGATAGTTTATACAATGGTGAATTGTATATGAATCTTTTTTATTGCTACAGCAAAACAGGCAACAAACAACAGGCAGATTTTTATAAAAATCTGCTGTCTAAAAATTTTACTGACAGTAAGTATGCACAATATCTTCTGCATCCTGAAATTTTTAATCCGGTTGAAAAAGATACCGCTGCATCTAATCGTTATGACAAGATTTATAATTTATTTATAGAAGGAAATTTTAGTGAAGCAATCAAAGAAAAAAATGCCGCTGATAGTTTGTATGGCAAAAGTTATTGGAATCCGCAATTGCTATATATCCAATCAGTTTATTATATTCAAAAACGCCAGGATAGTGCAGCTATCAATGTTTTACATGAAATCATTGATAACTATCCCACTTCGCAAATGAAGGATAAAGCCAGTACTATGTTGGATGTTTTGAGCAGAAGAGACAGCATAGAACGTTATCTTACCAATCTGAAAGTTGAACGCCTTCCTGAAGATTCCCAGATTGTTGTTTTTGATGATTCAAAGATTGTAAACAATGTAAAAACGCCCGTTGTTCAGAATCAAAAACCGGTTGTCCGAAATGAAATTGTCAAACCCGGTAAAGTGGAATTAAGCCCTGATAAGAAACTGCCTCCTCCCATCAAAAATGCAGTTTTCACTTTTGATGCCAACGAGCCGCAGAATGTATTGATGGTATTGACCAAAGTAGATCCAGTTTATAGCAGCGAAGCCAGAAATGCTTTCAATCGTTATAATAGCCAGAGTTACAATACCAATAAAATTGTCATTACAAAAGACACGCTCGACAGTGATCGCACTTTACTGGTCTTTTCTCAATTTGACAATGCAGATGCGGCTATAAAATATAGAGACAAATTGAAACAGGATGCACCGGTTCAGATTTCATGGTTGCCAGCTCAGAAGTATTCTTTTTATATTATTTCAAGTGGCAATCTGGAACTTTTAAAGGAGAATAAAAATTTAGAGAGTTATCTTGATCTTTTGAATAAAAAATACCCTGGAAAATTTTAATAGTTTCATAAGAATCATTTGTATAAATTTCCGGTTTTAAAGAAAACAAAATGCAAAATCGCCAGAAAAAAAAAGTAACTAAAAAAAATGAAATTAAACCGGCTGTAAAAATCTTGTGGACAATCGTGGGAATAGGCTTTGCGCTTTTTACGCTGGTATTAGCTGCGGCAAATTTTGGCCTTTTTGGCAAATTACCTTCCCTTCAACAGCTCGAAAATCCTCAGGCAAACCTCGCAACAGAAATATATGCAAATGACGGAGTTACGCTGATGGGGAAAGTATATGCCGAAAACAGGGTTCCTGTAGATTATAAAGACAT
>JBQCFO010000673.1:0-2079 GCA_051959055.1 Ginsengibacter sp.
GGATATAATGTATAACGGATTGGATAACTTTCTGATTGTTTTTTACCTGATAAATAGGCAAGTTCTTTTTTATTCCGTACATTATTTTTTTCAATTAAAATCTTCAAAATATCCTGCTCAGATTGGTTGAAAACATTCCCTTCAATATCGTTGGAATCAATCTGTGAAAAAATATCCTCGGCAGTAAAAAGCGATTTATCAATGTCTTTATTTTTGCTTTCTTTCGTCAAAGCTATAGTGCGTAGATATTTTATGCTTTCAATCAGGTCGGGAGTTATTTGGTCAATTTCTCTTGAAGTTGCAACTGCCTTATTTAATTGATTGTCAATTGTCGACACGATTACTTTCACAAAAAAACTATTGGTTTTTAATTTTTTCGGGAACCAATATTTGATGTTTTCAAACTCGGATAAAATATGATCATTGAAAATTTGGAACTCAATTTTTTTATCAATTTCTTTTATCCGCTTTGTGAATGTTACATAACCCAGCATAAAATGAGCATCTTTAAAATTCACATCAAAGCCATCTGTAATTTCTTTAATAATTGGTACGTGAAGCTTAACAGGAGGTATTGATGGTTTTTGGTGTACGGGCTTAAAGACTTCCTCAAAATTGGGAATATGTTCATTAAGTTTACCTGTTGTAAAAGACATTAAAAGGGGATGGAGCTTGGAAAAATCAAATTTTTCTATAAACACCAACCTTTCAATTTTTTTATCTGTTTTCTGCCTTTTGAAATCCGCATAGTCAGGAATTTGATAGTCAATAATTTTTACTTGCAAACATTTTTCGGTTGAATTAAATTCAACTATTTCTACTCTCCAATAAATATCTTGGTTTGTCTTAAAACGGAGATATTTAAAAGGAACATTGGTTTGACCAATATTAATAGAACGGTCAGGATTAAATGAAATCCTGTCATTTTCAATTTTGATTATGATTTCTTTCTGTTCCAACTTACTTTTGATTAAATAAGCACTAGTAGTTCAAGCATTAGTGGCAGAACACAAATTTAGGCTATAAGACTCCATTCTCAAAAATGCCATAATTATTTTATTTTTATTGTACCCTAACTGAAATGGTTAAACGAAAATTAGATTGTGTTGAGCAATAGAATTAATTACCTCACCCCTTATAAATTTTTTCATTATGCCATTCAATAAATCTCTCATTAGGCCTGTCTATTTCTTTATTGGGAAGATACAATAATTCCTTTCCGTGATATTGATAATACTCTTTCCCATTCTGATACTCTTCTTTTATGCGCGAACTTATTTCTACTTTCCTATCTTTTGTTATCGTTAAATAACCAGCGTCAAAAAGCTTATGCATATCTGACCTTAATAAAATTCCATTAGAAAGTAAATGTGGGCCGGCCGCCACATACGGCTTGATATGAGCCGCCTCCAGTACAGGTAGTGTTTTCTCGCCGGTAATAGAACATCTTCTCGAATAGCCGTCGGTAACCAAAACTCTAAATGCACCTTGTCCTATTCTCACTTTGGTCAATATCGAATTACCGTACAAAGGATAATCCGGCTCTTCAAAAACAAATTCGTTTGTATCGTCTTTGTTTTCCCGCTTATATCGATATTTTTCAATCAACGCTTCCGCCGCCTTCCAGATATTTTTTCCAATGAAATCTTCGGTGCTGTATGACTTTCCCTGAACGATGCTATTACTCCAATTTTCAGGAGTTCGGATCCAATCTTCCTCGTCGAAAAAAATAGGATCTGTAAGAACAATGCAACCTATCGTAGGATTAATATTTTGCTTATCGCTTCTATGGTTCAAAATCATTCTACTAAACTCATCAAATGTTTCACATCCATTTCTGTTTTGAAATGTATCCCAGGCAATAGACAAAGGCAGGAAAGTATGACTGGAGAAAAATCCTATTCCGCCAATAGCATTAAGTGGATATTTCAATTTGAAAAGAAACGGTGCACCCGGCTCTATGACTTTAAAAGCCGTATTGCCCCCTGGTTGCCAAAAGTTTACATCCTCTGGATTTCGATGCCAGAGATAACGAAACCATTTATTATCCGTTACTCCTAAATAGAATTTCATTTATGA
>JBQCFO010000674.1:0-7475 GCA_051959055.1 Ginsengibacter sp.
ATGTTTATTCCGCTACTCCTGCTTTGAAATACTACGATTATGTTACAAATAACTGGATAGGAATCACTAATGCAAATCTGCCTGTTTATGATTCTCTGGGTTATATGCTTTTTGTACGGGGCGACAGGAGCGTGACTTTTCCAAATTTTAATAATACTACTCTTCGCACGAAAGGAACATTAATTATGGGTGCAACAACTCCTATAAAAGTAAAAGGTGGTAAATTCCAATCTATTGGAAATCCTTATGCTGCAGAAGTTGATATCAGGAAGATAAAAAGTACCAATATTAATGCTGATATCATTATCTGGGATCCTACTTTAACTACTGGCAGCCAGTACGGATTGGGCGCCTACCAAACACTTTATAAAAATGGTGCTAATTATGTTAACCTGCTCGAATCACCGGCTTATGGTCCAGCAGGTACCATCAATAACAATATCAGCAGCGGACTTGCCTTTTTTGTGCAATCTTTCAAAGATGATGGACAGGTGTATTTCACAGAAGATGCAAAAGCCCCTGAAGCAGGAAAAGGAATTGCTATGAGGCAGCAGGCCGTTACCAATAATGCGATAAGCCTGCAGGCAAATTTGTATGGAGTGAATGCAAACGGCACTACTTTTATTACTGATGGAGTAATGCAACAATTCGGCAGCGAGTACAGTAATAATATTGATAACAATGATGCAAGGAAATTGGCTAATACTTCAGAAAATCTTTCTATTCTTTCGCAAGGAGTTTCTTTGGTAATTGAAAGAAGAAATTTACCGACAGAATCTGATACAATTTCTTATAATCTTACTGGTGTGGTAAACCAAAACTACCGTTTTGTATTCAATGCTTCAGGATTGGAAAACGCTGGTATTAACGGGTTTGTGGAAGATACTTATACCAAAACAAGAACTGCTTTGAATTTGGATGGGAATACAGAAGTGGACTTTACTGTGGATGGTGTTGCGGGTTCAAAAGCTGCAAACCGCTTCAGGATTGTGTTCCAGCAAATGAGAGTAATGCCGGTTACTTTTACCTCTGTAAAAGCTACTTCCAAAAATGCTACTGTTGCTGTAGAATGGAAAGTTGAAAATCAAAGCAAATTGCAGCAATATGAAGTCGAAAAATCCAGCGATGGAAGCCAGTTTACAAAAGTAGCGAGTATTGCTGCCAATAATAATGCTTCATCAGTTTATAGCTGGACAGATGAAAATCCGGTTGCAGGAAATAACTATTACCGCATCCGCAGTGTGGATTTAAATGGGGCAACTGCGTATACTTCTATTGTAAAAGCAGAGATAGTAAAAATCAATGGTCAAATGAAAGTATATCCTAATCCTGCAGTAGATGCCAAAGTCTCACTTGAATTAAATAATGCACCAGCCGGAGTTTATTATGCACGTTTATTTAATCCGCTCGGCCAGGTGATTGTTTCTCAAAAAATAGTTCATCAGGCAGGAACAAGTACCGAAACTATTAAATGGAACAATGCTGCTGCCAGAGGAATTTATCAATTAGAAATTGCCAAACCTGATGGTAACATTGAAACCGTAAAAGTGGTTTATTAAGAATGCTAACGTAGGTTAGACCGATTTAGTTCCCAGGGACACAAAATGCAGATCTTGATAATAAAATATTACACATGTTTTGAACTACAGGGGGAAATCTTCTTTTGTTTTCTAAAAAAAACAAAAAGAAGATTTCCCTTTATTTATTGGTTTACTGTACATCCAAAAATTCTTTGCACGATAATTTTATTCTAAACTTTTTTAACTAAAATTCCCCGGTGTTTCATCCTAAATTTACCAGATGAAACAATCCGGTTCGGCTGATCTCCCTTTACATTATGGGTATGTACCCAAATGGCTTGCACAAAGAATGGCCAAACTTGGTTTTCTCATTACAGAATCTATTATAGCAGAATATGGAAAAGAGGAAGTGCTCCGACGGCTTTCAGATCCATTTTGGTTTCAAAGCCTTGGTGCGGTAATGGGAATGGACTGGCATTCATCTGGCATTACTACTTCTGTGATGGGCGCCTTGAAAAGAGCGATTAATCCACACTCAAAAGAACTCGGCATTTATATCTGTGGCGGAAAAGGAAAACATTCGAAACAAACGCCGGCAGAATTGTTACAAATTGCCGAACGTACCGGCCTGGATGGAAATGAATTGGTAAGATGCAGTAAACTTAGTGCAAAAGTAGATAACACTGCTGTACAAGATGGCTTTCAATTATACACTCATAATTTTATTGTAACTGATGCTGGCCAATGGACTGTAATTCAGCAGGGTATGCGGCCAGATAGTAAAACTGCAAGACGCTATCACTGGCATTCTGAAAATATAAAATCCTTTGTAGAAGAGCCACACACCGGAGTTTGTGGTATCAACATGGGAAACATTCTAAATCTTACTGCAGCAGAAGCAAAAATCTCCAGAGCCGGGATTTTGAATATCAGTACTCAAAAACCGAATCTGATGATGCAGGTTTTTGAGCATTTAAAAATGCCTCATCATCACGAAGTAAAAGCGGAAGATGTGAATTTAAAAAGATTGGGAACCATTTTATGGATGACTCACGAACAACAGCCAAAAGACTTTGAAGAATTGCTTTTGCTTCAGGGCGTAGGTCCACGCACCTTGCAATCTCTTGCTTTGGTAAGTGAAGTAATTCATGGAAGCCCGGTTCGATTTAAAGATCCAGCACGCTTTTCTTTTGCTCACGGTGGCAAAGATGGCCATCCTTTTCCGGTGCCTTTAAAAGTATATGATGAAACAATCGGAGTTTTGAAAAATGCTGTTGAGAAATCAAAATTGGGAAATACTGATAAGACTGAAGCGTTAAAAAAGCTGCACGAGATTTCTACGCGTGCTGAAAAAGACTTTGTTCCCAATAATAATTTTGATGCGTTGATTCAAAAGGAGCGGGATGAATCGTGGAAATATGGCGGCAGAACGGTCTTTGGTGAGGCAAAGGCATCAAAGAGCATTAAAAAAGATATTCAGTTGAAATTGTTCCCGTAGGGGCGGGGTTACCCCCGCCCCTTGTTATTTGTACGAAAGGGCAATGATAATCCGGCCTGCCGTGCAAAGGGCAAGGGTGAACCATGCCCCTACGATGAAATTCCCATTGTACAAGGGCAAGGGTAAACCATGCCCCTACAACAAACTTCCCCAGATAAATATCATTTTCCGCTGCTGAATTTCTTTATTTTCATCAGGGTCATCACTCCTATACCAGTCCTTTGTGTTTTCTTTCATGACCGACTCTAATTGCTTATAATCCATGCTCTTCTTTTGAGTTAATGGCTTTATGGCGTTTTCATTTACAGACGTTACATTCACTTTAGTTGCAATCCAGGAAGTGTAAAGACGTGGAACCGTAACGCCAAGTATGGTTCCCGGAAGGCCATGAAATGAAGCCGGGCCGCCAGGAAGCGTTATCTCTTCTGTATAGAATGCAAAAACATATACACTGTCGAAAAGAATCGCCTGCGCTTTTCGGCAATTAAACCCTGCGATCATACGGTTCTCATTCGACAGTTTCCAATTTAATTTTGGAATGGAATCTGCAATCGGCAAATTCGTTCCATTAATGCTTTTCTGTATGTCACATTTGCCTGAACTATAATTATAGTACCAGATATTGTTTTCTTCATCCTGATTCCATCTTTTCAAAAATTCCGGCATTTTATCATTCCAGTGATCAAACTTGTAAATGCTTCTATCGTTTGCAAAAGTTAACGTGTAATAGGCGGTTTTGAGTTCGGGCATTTTATCTTTTACCATATCAGCAAAAACGCCATTACCCATTGTTTTTTTTACATTGGCCTTCACTTCATATTCTATCACTGCTTTGCTGATGAAATGCTGTGCCTCACAATTAAAAAATAAAAAGAAGCTGAGTACTATAAAGAATATTTTTGTTTTCATCTCTTAAATTTATTTAGAATTTGCACTTTTATTTTTAAAATTCCAGGTAAAGCCGATTAAGAAATATCTCTGCAACCTGTCGTTCCTGGTTTCAGTATAGGTAGTTCCATAAAAGCTTCTGTCGATGCCGATGTTTTGATTCAGAATGTCATTTACAGAAATGTAAGTGGTGAACTCATCGTTTTTGAATGTACGTTGAAGACGCGCATTCCAGATATGTGTTACCAAATTGGTGTTCGTTTGAAAAGTTTTTTGCCTGAAATAATAATCATAATCAGTGGAAAGTGACCATACTTTTTTCAGGTAAATGGTTCCGTTAAAACTCAAATCATTCGTGTAATATTGAATTTTGGTATTGTTTTGCGATGTAATGCTGCTATTGTAAGCAAAATTATTGCTGATAGATAATTCATATTTTTTTTGTTTTTCCTTAGAAGCATAGATACTTACGCTGGGCGATACTGTTTTGGAAACAGTTTTCTCATTGTTGATCATTCCGACATATTTGCTGTAATTGAATTGCGGATTCATACCAAAACGGGTATCTATTTTTTTAACTTTAAAACCCATTCCTCCATACAAATAAGCCGAAATATTTCCATTCACATTTATGGGTTTTGTAATCGTTTTGCCTGAATCGATATTGATAATCTGGTTGTTGGTTATTGAATTGTTTGTAAAATTAATTCCTGTTCCTACATAAGAATAAATGTCTTTTAAGAAATTGTAGGTATTATGATTAATGGAAAAACGGTTATTAAAAGACGGTTTCAAATCAGGATTGCCGATGTATTGATTGTAATAATCATTATTATTTTTTAAGGGCTGCAGTTGATTAATGGTAGGTTGGGTGGTATTTCCATTGTAGCTGAAACGTATGCTGTGATTGGGTTTGTAGGTGTAAGTAGCTGTCGCATTTGGATAAAAATTCATGTAATTGCGGTCGTAGTCCTGCTTGGCAGTAACATCAGTAAGTTGGAAACCGGTAAACCCAAAGCCTGCACCGACATTCATTTTTAATTTCTTATTGGCAAAATTGAGTTTCGCGGATGGAATATTTTGAACAATTTGTTGCCTGAAGTTATTGGTTAATGAGTCTATCAAAGCATCATATTTTCCCGAAACCGGAGAATATGTATTCGTAACCTGCTGGTTAGTGCCATAATTATAAGCAAGCCTGTAACCCAGTTCCATGCTTAACTCTTTAGTCAATGGTTCTGTATAAACAACCGAAGCGCCGATGTTTTTCGTATCCTGTTCATAATTTTTCTTCTGATTGATGTCCTGTTTTCCGGCAGGCAATCCATCGAGATAGGATTGGTTTTCTGATTGTAAAAAAGTAATCCCTTTATTATCCAGGAAATTCCAATCGGCTCTGATCGATAAGGTTCTTCTGTTTTTATGAAACTTGTGGTTGAATAAAATGTTTCCTGAAATAGCCGCTTTATCACTGTTTGTATTCAAAGTCCGGTCGCTGGAATTTTTCAAAGTGCCTGTATTTCCGGTGCTTACAGAATGACTCGTGTTTTCACTTTCAGTATGATAAAAATTGGTGTTCGCTGTTATTTTCAAAGTATTATTCGAATCTAATTTCAGATCCCAGATGCCTTTTAATTTAATATTGTGACGGTTCACATCATTTTGTGTGTTAGAATTCTGATTCAAAACAGAATCACCAACCTGTCGTTGAGTAAATGTTTGCGTATAATTCGTGTATTGCTGGTTGTTGAATCTTGGAGTAAAATTGAAACTATATTTATCATCCCATTTATTGAAATATTGCAAGCCTGCGTTGACATTGGTCATAAATCCGTTTCTTGGATCCACATAAGGTTCATCATCGCTATTTCCACCCCCGAAAAACATAATCCCTCCATCATCCGTCATTTCCATATTGAAATCACTCCCGCCGTATTTTTGTTCATCCTGCCAGCTAAGCCGGTCCTGGCCTGTATTTCCGTTCAGCAAAAAGGCCGATAATTTTCGTTTGCCTCTAAAAGTGCTGAACATCAGGTTGTCATTATAACGGTTTTCAATATGCGCCTGCGGGCCGGCCGCTACATCTATTTTACCAAAGTAACCATGCTTGGCATTGTCTTTTAATTTCAGATTAATGGTCTTCTGTGTTTTACCATCATCTATTCCTGTAAATTCTGCCTGGTCGCTTTTTTTGTCAAAAATCTGTACTTCTTTTACCGCGTCGGCCCTGAGATTTTTTACTGCCATTCCGGGGTCATCACCAAAAAATTCTTCGCCATCCACGAGCACCTTTTGTACGGTTTCTCCCATCGCTTTTATGGTACCATCTTTATCTACCTGGATGCCTGGTAATTTTTTTAATAATTCTTCTACATTCGCATTGGCGCTCACTTTGAAGCTATCCGCGGTATATACAGTTGTATCGCCTTTGATACGCAATGGTGAACCTGATTTTACAATAATTTCTTTCAATAAAGTTCCTTTTGAAATCAGCTTTATGTCAGGAATTACTTCGTCTTTTTGAACGGAAATATTATCCACTAAATCACCATAATGAGGTTGGGAAGTCATTAAAATATAATTGCCATTCGGTACATTTTTTAAAATAAACTTTCCGGATGAATCTGTGCGGGTAAATTGATAAAGAATCGAATCTTTTGGCGTGATCAAAGACACTACCGCATTATAAACGGGTTTGTTTTCATTGGCATCTTTTACCGTTCCTGAAATTTTTGATTGTGCATGGGATGCGAAAAATAAGAAGATGCTTATTGAAACGGTAAAGATTCTTTTCATAACTTTTATATTTTTAAGAAGATAGAAATCATATCAAAGTAAATTTTTAAGCACGACATTTTTATATGATGCAATTTTTTTTATATTTCATAAAAATGCATGAAATAATTTTTTATTTGAAAAACAAACGTAACTAAATTTTTAGTTAGACAACTAAACTATTCGTTAATGATTGCTTAAAATAACTTTTTCTGATTCAAATAAAAAATGCGGCTATTTCCGCCTGACCGGTGGCCTTTGCCCGCTGTCGCTAAATCATGATTGCCCAGATATTTCTTGTCGCATAATCTCCCCAGTCTGACAATGATTTTTTTAAAGTCTCAAATACTTCGGTGTTCGTGGCTTTCTTTCCTTTGGCCGGAGGGGTTATATCTTTTATATTTACAGAATTCACATCTACTTTCGTTGCATACCAGGTAGTATGTAAGCGGTTGATAACCAGTCCCAGTATCATTCCCGGCAATCCATTAAAACTTTCCGGACCTCCGGGAACCATTATCTCATCGGTGTAAAATGCAACCACAACTACAGAATCCATACTAATGGTCGTAGCTCTGCGGCAGTTGAAGCCTGCGATTTCCCTAAAATCATTGGTGATTTTCCAGGTCGCATTTCTGAGGCTATCCTCTATGAGAAAGCTTTTTTCAAAAACGTTTTTACGGGCTACACTTTTCCGGGTAGCATAGTCGCTGTAAACCTCGTTATCTATAGCAGGTGAACGAAAGAATGCAGTTACTTTTGTATCTGATTCGCGTCCCGGTTGATAAATAGAT
>JBQCFO010000675.1:0-5773 GCA_051959055.1 Ginsengibacter sp.
TTCGTCTCATCCTGACAATAATATTTTCCATTTCGTTGCATGGAAGAAATCTTTTTTAAAAAAAGGATAAAAAAAATGCGACATAATCGCATTCTTTTAAAAGCAGCATGAAGGTTGCCAACCTTTCAAAGGTTGGCAACCTTATGAATAAAAGTCCTTACTGAATCAAGGCCGCAATGTTATCGAGAGGAATCGTATTTGCAAAAGACATTACGGTATTTTCATCCATTCCATTAGCAGTAACGGTAATTAACGCGCTTTTAAAAGGGATTTGTAACTGATAATTCGGCTTGCCATTTTCATTATCCCCTTGTTTTTCGAGCCGCGATTTATATCCCTGGATTTTTACCACTTTCGTAGTGGAATTCCTGGTCATCCCACCAACAAACGGCATATTTAAAAATGCATTAAGACTTGCTATCAGCGGCGAATTGCTGATAATTTCGACCTGCGAACCCGTGGTGCCATAATCGCGGTGAATGGTTGCGCCAACAAAACCGACATTGGCAGAAACCTGGTCGTCTTTACTGTTTGCGCTCTGGTCACTCATTTTATCGGGCATCAATTTCAAAACTTCTTTACCAACAATCATGTCAATTTCCTGCACAGCCTGCTCCAGAGAAAAATGCGCATCGGCCAATTTACCGGCAGAATAGGCTGTTTTTGCATCTGCAATATCTTTAGAAAAATCCTGCGCCTGAACAGCCGTTGCCATAAAAAGTATTAGAATTAAAAAGGAATATTTTTTCATTGTAAAAATTTTTTTTAAGTGATTATTTCTCTCCTAATGATTTTTTAATATCGTCAATTTTAAAAGCATTTGCAGTGTTCATTACCTCATCTTCATTTGCAAAATTGATGCATTCCCAAACTACCATGGAGCTTTGGCCAATTGGAACAATCAATGAATAACCTTTGCTTTCATCATAACTGATAATTGCCTTATTTCCCTGGACCTTTACCTGTTTCACATTCTGATCTTTTCCGTTTGATTCTACTGCATAGGCATTTCCAAAATAGGCATTTACTAATCCTGAATACAGCATATTATTACCAATGGTAATGGTACATTGTTTATCTTTTTTATCAGAATAAACGCGTTGAATGGTCATGTTGCTCCAGCCCCATTGAGTACTCACTACCCTGTCCTGCGTGGTATCTTTTTGCAACCCGTCCACATTATCCGGAAGTGATTGTAATAACTGGCGTCCGAGCTGAATTTCGATACCCATCAAAGCCTGTTGAACAGAATACCGGGCATCGCTGTAGTTAGTGGCTGTAAATGATTTGGCGGCATCATCCATTGCTGCATTTACATCCGGAGGAGCAGTGTTTTTTAATCCGGCTCCGCCTTTGTTTACAGGCCTGCTGCTGCTGGTAGCTTCCCCCTGAGAATCAGCAGTGGTGCTGCTTTGCGATGTAGTACCGGTTTTGTTGTCAATCGCCTGATTAACAACATTGTTTGCTTTTTCTTTCAGCTTTTTTAATAATTGCGCATAGCTTACAGTCGGAATTGAAAACAATAATCCCGTGGCCAGTAAAAAAACAATACTTTTCATTGGTTTTTTTTTGTTTAGTTTAAAAATTAAAAAGAGGAAAGTGTACAGAGAAAGTTCTTGTATTGGTATAGGATTTCAGCCGTAAATCTAAGGCAATTAATTTTTTAAAACAAAACCAATCAGAAGAAAAAGATCCTGTTCATTTATGGTATCTGTTACTTTTGCCAAAAAGAAAATTTGCAATGAGCGACCTAAAAGAATCAGATGAAAAATACATTTGGCATCCCTATACTTTTCAAAAAAACAGAATACCCGCTATTCCAATTGTAAGAGGCGAAAAATCAATTCTTATTGATGAAGACGGCAATAAATATATAGATGCAGTAAGCAGTTGGTGGGTTAATATTCACGGGCATGGAAATAAATTTATTGCTAAGAAAATTTATGAACAGGCAAAGAAATTACAGCAGGTTATTTTTACACAATTCACGCATGAAGCTGCTATAGTGCTTGCAGAAAAATTACTGAAAGGTTTGCCTGGGAATTTTAAAAAAATCTTTTACAGCGATGATGGTTCTACATCAACAGAAGTAGCAATTAAAATGGCCATTCAATTTTGGAAAAATAAAGGGGATCATAAAAGAAATAAGATTGTTGCTTTTCATAATTCTTATCACGGCGATACTTTTGGCGCGATGAGCATCAGTGAGAGAGGCATTTATACGTTCGCGTTCCAGGATAAATTATTTGATGTCATTTTTATTAATACCCCTCACGGGAAAAATTTTGTTTCGATTAAAAACGAGATAGAAAAATATAAAAATGAAACGGTTTGGTTTATTTATGAACCATTGTTGCAAGGCGCTGGTGGCATGTTGATGTATGAGCCTGAACATTTGAATAAGCTTTTGCATTTTTTGAAAGAACAAAATATTATTCTCATTGCAGATGAAGTTCTTACCGGGTTTTATCGTACCGGTAAATTTTTTGCAGGAGATTATATGGAAACAAAAGCAGACATTATTTGCTTGAGTAAAGCGTTAACCGGAGGAACAATGGCATTGGGCGTTACCGCCTGTACACAAAATATTTATGATGCTTTTGTCAGTGATGATAAAACCAAAACATTGTTTCATGGACATTCATTTACGGGAAATGCACTTGCCTGTGCTGCTGCTCTTGCCAGTTTTGAATTGACAACAAAAGATTCGTGCGTAAAAAATGTTGAAAATATTATTTCGCATCATCAAAAGTTCTCCAAAAAATTAAAAGCATTTGAAAGGGAAAATTTTATAAAAAATGTAAGGCAACTTGGAACGATCATCGCGTTTGAAATGTGTACTTCAGAGAATGATAATTACCTGAATAACATCAGCAAAAGCTTTACTGAATTTAGCATGAAACAGGGAGTATATCTGCGTTCTATGGGAAATACCATTTATGTGATGCCACCGTATTGCACTACTTCCAAACAACTAAATAAGATTTACCGGGTAATTATTCATTTCATCGAAAAATATAAAGAACAAAAAAAAGCGGATTAGTTTTCTGCTGCTTTTTTCAAATTATCCAAAGCCACCTGGTATTGCTGCCCTGAAAATTTATCCATAAATATTCCCTGTATTTTTTTCCATGGCATCCAGCCAAGATTGATATTTACATTCCAGGTTAATTGTGTTTGATTATTGACTTTTGGAACAAGAACGAATTGATAATTTACTTGTGAAGATGAAGAAGATTTCAAACGTATGTCAATGATGTGGCCGGTTGTATCCAGCAGGTTTAGGTTCACACTTTTTCGATGTTTATCTTTTAATGCTACAGAAGAAAGAACTCCTTTGGCTGGAGGTTTTTTTGTTACCGCAATATTTTCATCTTTAAAAGCAGGGTACCAGTTTTCCCATTCTTCAAAATTGACAACCTGGTTCATTACTTTTTCAGCAGGCGCATTTATTTCTACATATTTCAAAATCGTAACCCGGGATGGAAGCAATAAACCAATCAAAAAAATGACTATAAAAACCAACAATAAGAAGATAATAAATTTAAAAAATTGCATAACAAATTATTTTGTTTATTCCCATCTGAAAACTTTGACTGCAATAGCATACGTTACAATTCCCCACAACAATAATATTCCTATTTCCCAGCGTTCATCCCATAAATTATAACCTTCAAATGATACATCCCGCAGTGCATTGTTCAAATGAGTAAGTGGCATCGCCTGCGCAATCCTCTGAATCCATTTTGGAAATACATCAATGGGGAAAAAAGTACCGCCAATAAGAAATTGTGGCAAGGTACTGATGTTGGCCAAAGGTGGAATCGTACTGTCATTTTTTGCAATTCCGCTAATGATAAAACCCATCCCCATAAACACAACAAGGCCTATAAAACTAAGTATCAGCAGTTCAATAAATGTTTCAAATCCATGTATGAGGGTAAATCCAAAAAAATAATAACCGGCGAGAATGATAACAATAGCTGTAAGCATTTGAAATAAAACACGGCTAAACATTTCACCCAAAATAATATAAGTACGGCTGATCGGTGTTGCAAAAAATCGTTTTAATACCAATGTATTCCTCAGATTGAAGAACATGAATGCCACACCAAAAACTCCGGATGCAAGGAGTGAAAACCCTAATTGCCCGGGAAGTATGAAATCAATCGTTTTATATTTCCTGATAACAGCAATATCTCTGGGAAAATCAAAATCAAATGCAGCATAAGCTTGCCTTCCCGGATATTTTTCGTTACTGATTTTATTGATGATGCTTTGAATAAGCGCTCTTACCTGTGGCCATTGGTCGTTGCTGGAGGTAGTACTTTTTAAAGTAAAAAGATAGGGTGGCTGACCGGATGCATTCTTTTGAATATTTATAACTCCGGCTATTTTACCACTTTGCAGGTCCTTTTGTAAAGATGCAGTATCAGGATATTTTTTTATAATTAGTCCCGGTGAATTTTCAATGCTTTTATATAAATCATTGGTGGTATCAGCAGCGTTATCGACAGCTATTCTGTAACTTCTGAAGGAGCCGTTATCGCCCATAAAGCCAAAAACCAAAATAAAAATAAAGGGAAATGCAAAACCAAACACAACGGCAGACGGGCTTCTGAAAATAGCATGCAAACTTGCTTTTGTAATCGCAAACATGGCGCTCACCTGGCTATATCTTTTCATCTAAAAAGTTCTTTAATCGCGCAAAACTAACCGTCAAAAAACTAAAACTGTAAATAAATTTTTTAATAAAGACAAATGACGTATATTTGTATGACAAAAGGCAGGTTATGAAAAAAATAAAAAAATACAACGAAAAAGAAGAAAAACCGATGATGGCAGAAGAGCCGATGGCTGTGTACAATTTAAAGAAAAATATACCTTCTTTCAAAAATTTCACTTTCAATGATTTTAAAAAAATCGCAGATAAAGTAGATTTTACCCAAAAAGAATGGTCCGATATTCTTCATATTTCTGAAAGAACCTTGCAAAGATATGGCCATGATAATGGTTTTTTTAACACCGGAGTTATTGACCGCATCCTTCAAATCAATAAAGTTTTTGAGCGCGGTAAGGAAGTTTTTGGAAGCTATGAAAGATTTAATCTTTGGCTTCGTGATAATCCATATATGCTTGAAGGGCGGTTATCCATTCATTCTTTAGCAAGTTTTGAAGGCATCAATCTGATTCTTACTCAAATTGGAAGAATAGAACACGGAATATTTGCATGATAGTATATAGAATAACTAACGAAGCTTATAGAGATGATATCTCTGGTAGGGGCGCGGCATTGTTTGGCTCGCGGTGGAATTCCAGGGGAATCTATTTATTATACACTTCGCAATCTATTTCGTTGAGCATTCTTGAATCACTGGTACATCTGAAACAAAGAGAAATCCCTCCATCTCAATTCCTTTTGCATATAGAACTGCCGGATGAAAAAGAAAGCGCTGAAATATCATTTAAAAAAATAAAAAATGGATGGCAACGGGATTTGGATTATACTCAATGGATAGGAGACCAATTCATTCAAAATAAACAAAATCTGTTTTTAAAAGTTCCATCAGTTATCGTTCCGCAGGAAAGTAATGTTTTATTGAATCCGCTTCATAACGAATATAAAAAGGTTAAAATAGTCGCGTCAGAATTATTGGAATTGGATAAGCGGCTAACTGTATATTGATTTTACAATGAACAAAGTATTTTTATTAACCGGCGGCAATCTTGGCAATAGAAAAAAAAACCTGGAAACCGCTGCTGCATTGATTCA
>JBQCFO010000676.1:0-2697 GCA_051959055.1 Ginsengibacter sp.
CCGCTTTCGCATGACAACAGCAGTGGAAAATTTACTCAAAAAATTAATGGCAAAACTCATTATACCATGCTTTTCGTAGTGATGATACTGCTGGCTGCTACAGACATTGTTTTTGCTTTGGACTCAATACCAGCGGTTTTCTCAATTACGCAAAACAGAATGGTGGTTTACACCTCAAATATCTTTGCAGTATTGGGATTGCGTTCGTTATTTTTTCTTTTGAGAAGTGCGGTAGAAAAATTCAAATACCTGAAAGAAGGAATTGCGATTGTGCTCATATTTATTGGAGTGAAAATGCTGATTTCTTACTTTGGAATTCATTTGCATATCGCGATTTCATTGCTCGTAATTGTGCTCTGCTTAGGCGGGTCTATCTTGTTTTCTATTTATAAAAATAATCTTACAACAAAAAAGAATCAACCGGAATAATTGAATGTAAGTATCCACTATACTATAAATGAGATAGCAACAATTTGTAAAGGAAAATGGTTGAATAAAAATTCGTTGGTTGCCCAGCCAGTGTACCTTTCGCTGGATAGCAGAAAAATTTCTTTTCCTGAATCGACTGTTTTTTTTGCTGTCAAAAATCAACATCAAAATGCAAATTTGTTTATTGAAAATTTGTATGAAAGAGGCGTGAGAAATTTTATAACTGATGAAGAAAATTTTGATCGGGAAAAATTTGGCGAAGCAAATATTGTTTTGGTAAATGATACCATTTTAGCGCTTCAGCAATTAGCGGTGTATCACAGGAATGAATTCCTAAAAGAAGATTTACCTGTAATCGGAATTACCGGAAGTAATGGGAAAACCATTGTAAAAGAATGGCTGAATCAGCTTCTTGAAAATGACTTTTCAATTGTAAGAAGTCCCAAAAGTTTTAATTCGCAGATAGGTGTTCCATTAAGCGTATTGAATATCCATACCAATAATGATTTAGCCATTTTTGAAGCGGGAATTTCACAACCCCGGGAAATGAAAAATCTGGAAAAAATAATAAAACCAACCATCGGAATTTTTACAAATATTGGCAATGCGCATGACGAAGGATTCAAAAGCAGGAAAGAAAAAATAAAAGAAAAACTGGTTTTATTTAAAAATGCAAAGCATTTAATTTTTTGTGCCGATGATGAAATTTTATTTAAAGAAGTAAAATCATTTCAACAAAAAAATAAAGACTTACAATTGTTTACATGGGGAAAGAAAACTGATAATATTTTACAGATTAAAGCAATCAAAAAAGGTGATTCATCCAGTTCAATTGAAGTAGTTTGCCACGATAAAAAAACAATAATTGAAATTCCTTTTACAGATGATGCTTCGGTTCAAAATTCGATTCATTGTTTATCTGTTCTATTTATTTTAAAGCAAAATTCAGAGACAAATCTCATCCGTTTTAAATCATTGTATCCAATAGCAATGCGACTTGAGACGAAACAGGGCATTAATCACTGCAACATCATTAATGATAGTTACAGCAACGATTTGTATTCTCTTGGAATCGCGCTTGATTTCTTAAATCAGCAGAAACAACATAAAAACCATACACTCATTCTTTCTGATATTTTACAATCGGGCATTGAGCCACAGAAGTTATACTCTAAAGTTTCATCTTTATTGCAGGAAAAAAATATTGACAGTTTTTATGGAATTGGTACTGATATTTTTTCTCACCAAAAAGAGTTTTTTGCTTTAAAAAATAAACGGTTTTTCAAATCCACCGGTGAATTTTTAAAAAATTTATTTCTTTCAAATTTTCATGATGAAACAATTCTGATAAAAGGGGCCCGGCATTTTGAGTTTGAAAAGATCAGTCATTTTTTAGAGCAAAAAGTGCATCAGACAGTTCTTAGTATCAATTTGAATTCTATTGTTTTTAATCTCAAAAAATATAAAGAAAAATTAAAGCCTGAAACGAAAATTATGGCCATGGTAAAGGCTTTCAGCTATGGCAGCGGTAGCTATGAAATTGCTTCGGTATTGGAATTTCATAAAGTGGATTATCTGGCTGTAGCATACGCTGATGAAGGAATAGAACTTCGAAAAGCAGGAATCACTATGCCAATAATGGTAATGAATATTGACAGCAGTACGTTTGATTCAATCATAAATTATAACCTCGAACCTGAAATATTTTCTTTTGGCCTATTAGAAGATTTTACATCCTTTTTAAAAAAATCGGAAATGGAAGATTATCCGGTACATTTAAAAATTGATACCGGCATGCACCGCCTGGGTTTTCAGCAAGATGAGATTAATTTGCTATGCAAAAAAATGAGCAATAATCATTTTATGAAAGTAAAAAGCGTATTCTCTCATCTGGCTGCAAGTGAAGATGTGCATCAGGATGATTTTACATTTTTGCAATTCTCAAGATTTAATAAATGTTGTGAAAAAATTCAAAAATCATTGGGTTATTCTTTTTTAAAACATATAGACAATACTTCCGGCATTAGTCGCCATCCCGAATTGCAGATGGATATGGTGCGGCTAGGAATTGGTTTGTACGGAATTGATGGAAATATTGAAATGCAAAAACATTTGAAAAATGTTTCTACGCTAATCACTACCATTTCACAAATAAAGAAAATAAAAGCAGGCGAAACAGTCGGGTAAGGAAGAAAGGGAAAAGTAGAAAAAGATAGTATCATTTCGATTGTTCGAATAGGTGATGCAGATTCGTATTCAAGGACGTTA
>JBQCFO010000677.1:0-2012 GCA_051959055.1 Ginsengibacter sp.
GCAGGACAGAAAGCCTGGTTCGATGGGAATAAAAGGTTGTCCACTTTTGGATTCTGCCGGCGGAATCTGGCAGTTCCGTGCAGATAAACTGAATCAAACTTATAAGGAGGGTGTCCGTTATGCTACCGGTTTGCGAAATGTAGTAGGATTGGATTGGAACCAGCAGAACAATAGCCTGTTTGTAATGCAACATGGACGCGATCAATTGCACGATCTATTTCCGGAGATGTTTACGGAAAAGGAATCTTCGCTTCTGCCCGCAGAATGCATGTATATGATTCAAAAAGGCGATGACGCTGGATTCCCGTTTATTTATTATGACCAGATTCAGCATAAGAAAATACTGGCGCCGGAATATGGAGGAAATGGGAAAACTGAAGGAAGTAAGGAATATATAGACCCGGTGGTGGCTTTTCCGGGACACATGGCGCCTAATGGATTGTTGTTTTATACAGGAAATATGTTTCCCGCAAAGTATAAAAATGGCGCTTTTGTAGCCTTTCATGGCTCCTGGAACCGTACACCGGAAAACCAGGCTGGCTATTTTGTAGCTTTTGTACCTTTTAAAAATGGCAAGCCTTCCGGCGATTGGGAAATCTTCGCAGACGGTTTTGCCGGAGTTGATGTAGTTAAATCACCGAGGCAGGCGCAGCATCGCCCTTGTGGGTTGGCTCAGGGCGCAGATGGTTCACTTTATGTTACAGATGATGTAAAAGGTACTATTTATAAAATCATATATCACCCATAAAATTTTACCGCATTTAGGAATGAATAAAAATGTTTTTGCTTTTTCTTTTTTCTTTTTTATGACTGCTTCTGCTTTTGCTCAAAGTGGTAAGAACACAGTTATTAGACCAAATACAAAAGGGGGTTCAGCATCAGATTTGCCAGCTTCGCTCAAACGCGGAAAAGCGCTTTACGTTACTTATTGCCTTACGTGCCATCAGGCGGATGGCGGCGGCGTTCCTAATCTGAACCCACCGCTGATCCAAACTTCTTATGTAACCGGCGGAAAAGAACCGCTGATAAAAATTATATTAAGAGGTCTTAGCAGCCATGTAGACATCGATGGAGAATTTTATTCCAATAATATGCCCCCTTTTGAATGGTTGAAAGATCAGCAGATAGCAGATATTCTCACTTATATCAGGAATAATTTTGGCAATAAAGGAAGTGCTGTTTTGCAAACTGAGGTTCAAAAGGTGAGGAGTAGCCTGAAAAAATAAGGATCCGGCATTGTCACTGAAAATTATCAATAATGCTTTCTAAAAGAGAAAACTGCCGGCTCGTATTTTGCTAAAATCCAGGAACGTAATTAGTAAGAAGCTTACCGAAGATAATATAAATACATTTTCCAGTAAAAGAACAAATAAGCTATTTTCTTATTTTACCGCTTGCCGTTTTCAACAAGAAAAGTTTTATTAGGTTTCTCATGCCTGTTCGCTGGTTCGAATCAATCTTTCCTTAAAGGGAATAATACTGAAAAATGGTTGGTGAAATCCTTTGAAAGGTTAAGACCCTAAAGGATTTGAAAGAAGTTTGATGAAACACGTATCATCAAACTTTTTTGCAAGAGTAAACAAAGAAATATTGCGAATTGTTGTTTTCTTATTTCGGAAATGAAAATCCTTCAGTTCGTAATTAATTTGAAAAAACAACAGAGGGCAACCGGGTTCCTGCATGTTCGCAAAGAAGCCGCCTGCCCTCTGGGTACTATTATTTACAGCAAAATAGAAACTGTTTTTTTCTGTCGGAAGTATGATGAGCTACCTCTTATAAACTTCCAGCTCGCCCACATTAATATTGGTTGCAGCATCCTGCAGGCCAATATTGATCTTAACAAACCTGCCGGTAACGTTGGCAAACTTCTGAATATTTTCAGCTGTCGGATCGCCCGTTATTAATGCAGCTCTGATCCATGTCTGGTTGTTTCCGATGGATTCTGTTTTTGCATAAAGTATTTCGTAATAAACGATTTTTTTGGAATCTTTTGTAATATACAATTGTGTAGA
>JBQCFO010000678.1:0-2439 GCA_051959055.1 Ginsengibacter sp.
CAAACATTTCCTGCACAAAGAAATAAAGTGTTTGTTTGAGGTCGGCAAATGAAACATTATCTGCTATATATAAACCTTCTACCTGGTTAAAAAAACAATGCGCTCGTGCGCTGATGGTTTCATTGCGATAAACACGTCCGGGACAAATAATCCTGATGGGAAGTTTTCCTTTTTCCATTTCCCGCACCTGCACGCTGCTGGTATGCGTACGCAGCATCCACGCCGGATTTTGAGAAACGTAAAACGTATCCTGCATGTCTCTTGCCGGATGATTTTCCGGTAAATTTAAAGCAGTAAAGTTGTGCCAGTCATCTTCAATTTCAGGTCCTTCTGCAACGGCAAAACCAAGCCGTTGAAAAATAGAAACGATTTTATTTCTTACAATACTTATGGGATGGCGGCTTCCAATTGGTAACGGATCGCCGGATAAGGAAAGGTCAATGCATTCGGTTGTCTGTGGTCGGTGGTCCGTTGTCTTTTTTAATTCTTCCCATTTATTTTCAGCAAACAATTTCAATTCATTCAACACTTTTCCCATTTCTCTTTTATTTTCCGGAGCCACATTTTTCATTTCTCCCATTAATGATTTTACAGAACCATTTGAACCGAGAAATTTTATACGATAAACTTCAGCCGGATTTTTATCATCACTGGAGAAATTGTTTATTTCTTCTTTTAAATTATTGATTTGCGCAAGCAGATTTTCCATATCTGCAAAAATAAGCCAAAGAGTGAAAGCTAAACCAAGAAGGTTTTATTAAAGATTATCCTCATAAAAAAATTCTAATAACCTAAACCAAAAAGGTTTAATTGGGATTATCCTCATAAAACATTTTATAAACCTTCTTGGTTTTTATTTGTGAGGATTGAAAGCTAAACCAAGTAAGTTTTATTGAAGATTATGCGTTAGAGAAAATTTCTGATAAACCTTCCTGGTTTTTGAAGCATTTTATTGTTAGGTTTGCCCGACAAAAAAATAAAAAAATTGACATACGATTTACACGAATATTTATTGCAGGTTAATGTAGCAGAAATCAGTGGAGATGTGGCTTACAACGATAGCCAGATGGGAAGTATTATTAAAATAAATGAAGAAGAAATTCCTGACTTGGCCGACATAGATATTGTAATAGTTGGAGTGAACGAATTTCGTGGGAATGGATTTATCGCAACTGAAAATTCTGCTGATGCAATTCGTAAAAGGTTTTATGAATTGCATTACTGGCATAAAGAAATTTCAATTGCCGACCTTGGAAATATCAAAAGTGGCGCTTCATTAAATGACAGTTATTCAGCACTTACGATTGTGCTCAAGGAATTATTCCAGATGAAAAAGACTGTTGTTATCATTGGCGGTTCGCATGATAATACTCTAGCGCAGTATTTTGCTTATAAAGATTTGAATAAAATAATTGATGCAACAGTTGTAGATGCAACAATTGATTTGAGAAGCGAATCAACTTTGCGCAGCGAAAACTTTTTGATGGAAATGCTCACAAGCGAACCAAACATGGTAAGACATTACAATCACATTGGTTTTCAGAGTTATTTTGTGCATCCAAGAATGCTGGAAACGATGGACAAGCTTAGGTTTGACTGTTTCAGAGTAGGAACGGTAAAAGAAGAATTGGAAGAAATGGAACCTGTGATTCGGAATTCAGATTTATTTAGTTTTGATATTGATGCTATAAAAAACAGCGATGCTCCCGCGTCGACCTGCAGCCCAAATGGACTCACAGGTGAAGAAGCGTGTACGCTCGTCCGTTATGCCGGAATGAGCGCTTCTATTTCTTCAATCGGTTTTTATGGATATAATGCATCAAAAGATTCCAAAGAGCTTACCGCATTACAGGTTGCGCAAATGCTTTGGTATTTTATTGATGGAAGAAACAGGATCAGAAAGGAATCTTTATTAGACGAAACGCAAGATTTTAACCAGTTTCACACAGCTTTTGCAGAAGTAGATACTGTTTTTTTGCAGAGCAAAAAAACGGGAAGATGGTGGATGCAATTGCCTGATAAAAAAATGATCGCGTGCAGTTATAAAGATTATTTATTCGCCAGCAACAATGAAATTCCTGAGAGATGGCTGAGAGCGCAGGAGAGAGATGTGTAATTATTTTCCAGTAAATGAAGAAATAAGCTAAATTTATCTTTTCTGAAAAAGAACTCATTCAACCTCATATTCAAGCGCATTTGGTTGTGGCATTTTTGAAGAGGTATTTAAAATTTCGATTCCGACAACTGATCCATCTTCAGCATCATCCAATATGATACCGGGTTTATCTTCATCACTTTCATCAACAGGCTTCTCATTTAATTTTATAAAGAATATCGGCTTCTTTATCGTATAACTTTCATATTTGTTTAGTTTCGAGGTTCGATACGCTGTTACTACAACTTTAGGACTTTGGAGAGAAATATTTCTCTTTTCATTTG
>JBQCFO010000679.1:0-2128 GCA_051959055.1 Ginsengibacter sp.
GAAAGGTCACTATTGACATAAATAACGGGTAAGAAAATTGTAATGAAATGTAAACATTTTTTGAAATGTTCAAACCTGCCCTAGTATCATTAAGAGATAAAAAATTATATGGTAAATCTGAAATCAATCAATAAAACCTGGACCTTGTTTTTAGACCGTGATGGCGTGATCAATCATGAAAAAAAAGCGGATTATATTTTAAACAGGGATGAATTTGTTTTTTATGACCATGTTCCTGAATCACTAAAAATATTATCGGAAATCTTTGGAATCATCGTGATTGTAACCAATCAGAAAGGTATCGGCAAAAAGTTAATGACCATAGAAGACCTCGATGACATTCATGCATATATGCTCGGTGAGATAGAAAAATTTGGGGGCAGGATTGATGAAATATACTATTGTTCCGATCTGGAAGATACAAGTCCGAACCGCAAACCCAATGTAGGAATGGCTTACCAGGCACAAACACATTTTAATGAAATTGATTTTTCAAAAAGCCTTATTGCCGGCAATAAATTGAGTGATATGCAATTTGGCCGCAATGCCGGTATTTCCACCGTCTTTATTGCTACCACCAATCCGGAAACTGAATTTCCACATGAACTGATTGATTTCAGATTTAACTCCTTATACGAGTTTGCTAAAGAATTGGATTCATTAATAATATCATAAATTCCGTTTTCAGATACTATTTTATTTTTTTGAGCGTACAAACAGAGATATGAAAAACAATATGCGGAAACAATTTATCTTAACTTTTATTGGAACTGTTGTTTTAACTTTCTCTTTGTTTGCGCAACAAAAAAATCCGGGCACAGCACAGGAATTGAATAAACTTGAAGACTCAATGAAAGTTTATTCCAATGCAATGATTTTTGATGAGGATCCTTCTAAAAGATTTGAAGCCGATAGCATATTCATCAAAATGCTGGTACAGGCTTTACGCATTCCGGGTTCATTCAGTTATCCTTTTGATTCCATTAAAACTGTTTCCAAATTATATGCGCCTGATAGTTTATTCAGGGTATTTACCTGGCAGTTTCAAAAAGATGAGAGTTATTTCAGGCAAAGAGGCGCCATTCAGATGAAAACAAAAGATGGATCATTAAAATTATTCCCGCTCTTTGATGTGTCCGATTTTACATCGGAACCAACCGATTCAGTAAGGAGTAACCAAAGCTGGATCGGCGCGATCTATTATAAGATCATCATGAAAAGTTTTAAAAATAAAAATTATTATACCCTGCTGGGATATGATGATAATGACTTCAGCAGTACCAAAAAATGGATTGAAGTACTAACTTTTGATAAAGATGGAACGCCGGTATTTGGCGGCCAGTATTTTTCGTATAAAGAAGATAGTTTAAAACCTGCTCAGCCTGCATATCGATTTTGCCTGGAATATAAAAAAGATGCAAGAGCAAGGTTGAACTATGATCCTGAAATGGATATGATTATTTTCGACCATTTAATAAGCGAATCAAATAATCAAAGTCAGAAATATACCTTAATTCCTGATGGCGATTATGAAGGTTTTAAATGGACAAACGGAAAATGGACGCATATCAATAAAGTGTTTGACTTTAAACTAAAAGACGGACAAGCTCCCATGCCCGCGCCTATAAAAGACAACCAGGGAAGATCCGATGAAAAAAAACTGATTGAACAATCGGAAAGAAATAGAAACAGGCGTTCCGGTAACTGATTTTACGCAATGGTCTTAATTTCAGACCCTTTGATGAAGATGAAAAAGAATTAAGGCATTATTCTTGTTTTGGTTGTTTTATGAAACGGAATAGAAACATAATTGAGCTGCTGTTGGCAAGCTTGATTTTACTCAATGGGCCTGTTGTTTTTGCTCAAAAATTGCAGGTGGATGTAATGGGCGGATTGGCCAATTATTTAGGCGATCTGCAATATAAAAAATTCACCTTTCAGAAGGCGCAACCAGCGTTGGGATTAGGATTGAGCTATGAAGTTCTTCCAAAATTCTCCGTACGCGCTCAATATATTTTCACCAGCCTCCAGGCCAGTGATGCAAATTCGCCAAGAGCAGGACAACGACAGCGTAATTTAAGTTTTTATACCAAAATAAATGAAGCAAGTCTGCTCGGACAATATGATA
>JBQCFO010000680.1:0-2397 GCA_051959055.1 Ginsengibacter sp.
CACTACTATTGCCCCGGGAGTTAACTTTGGAACCTGTAAATATTATATTGATTTTGCTGCGCGTAATCATATTGAATACAGTTCGGTAATTGGTTATGGTGGCTTTGCCTGGTATAAAAGTGATGCGACAGGTTATGAAGAAGTAGGGCCAAATACAGATGTTACCCAAGCCGTGCCTTCTCTGAATATGCAGCAGGTTTGTGATTATGCAAAAGAAAAAGGAGTAGGTATCCATTTGTGGGTGAATTGGAAAGCGATTTATCCAAACCTAGAAAAAGCTTTTACGCAATTTGAAAAATGGGGTGTTAAAGGGATGATGGTTGATTTTCTGAACCGCGACGACCAGGAAATGGTAAAAATACAGGAAGAGATTTTAAAAAAAGCGGCGGAGCATCATCTCTTTATCCAGTTTCATGGCGCTTATAAACCGACAGGGCTGAGCCGTACTTATCCGAATCAATTTACCCGGGAAGGGGCATTAAATTATGAATACAACAAATGGAGAACGGAAGGACTTAGCCCAAATCATGACCTCGATATCGTGTTCACGCGTTTGCTGGCAGGTGAAACAGATTATCACCTGGGAGGTTTCAGAGCTGTTCCTCCTTCAAAATTCAAGACACAATATACCCGGCCGCTAATGATTGGTACCCGTTGCCACATGCTTGGGATGTATGTAGTGTTGGAAAGTTATTTATCTATGGTCGCCGACTATCCCGCTGCTTATGAAGGGCAACCTGGATTTGAATTTTTACAGGAAGTGCCCACTGTTTGGGATGAAACACGCGTGCCGGCTGCAGAAGTGGGCAAATACGTTACTATTGCACGCCGCAAAGGAAATGACTGGTATATAGGCAGCATCAATAATACGGAAGCAAGAACTATAAAAGTCCCCTTAAGCTTTTTACCTTCCGGAAATTATACTGCCGAACTTTATTCGGATGCTGCTGATGTGGCGGAAGCTCCGAACCATTTGATAAAGCAGGTTATAACAGCAAATAATGCCGAAGTAATTACGATAAAATTAGCGGCAGGCGGTGGTGCAGCAATGCGATTGATAAAGCAATGATTTTGTAGAAGGATAAAAAGTGGTTTTTTTCTTTTTGATGCTTAAATGCTGCACATATTGAGGATGATTTTTATAAAATTATTATACCAGTAAACGAAGAAATAACGAAAATTCTCATTGTGTTTTTAACCTTGATCATTGATTATTTAATTACCATTGAAATGCGCATTTATTTTGCAAATAAAAAAGTTTTTTTTGTAGCAATACTTGCCTACTTTATGCTATTGGCTTATGAAAAGATTGAAGCCCAAAATCCAGATACAAAGTCTGAATGGATAAGGCCGGTTAATGAAAAAGCGCCTGCAGTTTGGGGAATTCATAACGGAATTGTTTTTGGCCTTTGGCCATATACTATCGAAACCGGAAGGGATGAAATGGGTGGCGGCCCAAGAGGGCTGATTCGCGTGGGATATGAAATGGATGGCAATACTTATCTTATCAATTTTATCGCCATCGAACCGGTTGTAAATGGCAAATGGGAATTCAGTGAGATTTCACCTTCTAAAGTGGATGGGCAATGGGGAAAGCTGATGTGGACGGGCACAGAAGAAAATTCAGGCAAATATTATCCTTCTGCTATTACGCCCGGGATTATCACTCATCCTGATAATTCTCACCCCAATATAGAAGAGCTTTCGGTGTATGTTTATATGGAGCAATTCTTAAACGGAGCTTATCCCTATTTTAAGATTTCCATTAGGGATGACCGCCCGGAAGAAATTGGTTTTGAAATATTCAATCAAAAAAACAGCGCCCAAATGGAACGATGTGCGCTTACTGCGACTATGGGAAATTACTCCAGGCTTCGTTTATTGTACTTGAAAGACACCATAATTGATTCCCGCCATTTATACAAAGGCTTTGATGGTATTGATTTTATAGAAAAAGAAGGATATCCTGCTGGTCAGTTGCTAAAGGATAAAAATGGAGATTTTATTGTTTTGGCTGAATCTAATGAATCTTTTGATGAACTTTCTTCGTGGCCGCAAACTGCAGATTATCTCGCCAGATGGAGTTGGAGATACCGGCCTTTCTTCAAAGTAACCCAATACTGGCGCAAAGAAAGTGCAAAGTATGATCCTTCACTTCATGTGCGGGTAAATGCAAGAGTCAAATACTGGAGCGGTGGCAGTGGAAACAAGAATAATTATTTAAATATTCCCGGAGGCCCGGCTTTTGAAAACTTTGAATTAAGAGAAAAATATTATCGCGGGCAAAAATTTTATTTTGGAATAAGCAGGAAAATGCCTCAGGATATAATTTCAGGAAATCAGTGAAAGCGCAATTTAAATTTAAAAAAAATAAGAATTCAGATTATAAATTTCTTT
>JBQCFO010000681.1:0-2145 GCA_051959055.1 Ginsengibacter sp.
TCGCATTCAACACATTTTCATTAGTGATTCCTTTATCGCGGAGTGAATCAATTAGTTTTTTTCGAAGGCCTTTATGGCGATAAGTGTCTTCAAAGTTTCTCATGCCCGCAAGTTAAAAAATTTGCGTTTACATTTGAAAAGAATAAAAATTGGAGGGAGAAATTGGAAGAGATTTCCAGGGAGAAAGTAGGGCGCCTTACACGCCTAAAATAAGAAGGAACAGTTGTTTAACGCCTCTTTTTTATCGGAAGAAGAATTATTGCATGGATTTGTAAAAGGAAAATAGCAAGCATTTGTTTGTTTGCTGTTCATAGATATAAAAACATCAAAACATTAGAAATCTTAAATCCATAATATTTGTTTGTTTGCTGCACAGCGTAAATCAGAATTCCTAAATGACATCAGAAATCCTGCATTAACCTTTTAATTACTCCGGAAACCCGCTCTAGTTCCTGTGCTTTCAAATTACTTCCGGAAGGCAAACACAATCCATTTTCAAATAAATTTTCCGATACTTTATTTCCATAGTAAGGATATTCCTGGAAAACAGGTTGTAAATGCATCGGTTTCCACAGTGGCCGTGATTCTATGTTTTCTTTTTCCAAAGCCAGTCGTATATCTTCTCTTGTAATGCCACCGGTTTTGTTGGGATCAACCAAAATAGTAGTAAGCCAGCGATTGCTATAAAAACCTTCAGTTTCATTTACAAAACTGATTCCTTCAAAGCCTTTTAATTCTTTTTGATAGAAAGAAAAATTGGCGCGTCTTTGATCTATTCTTTGAGGCAATACTTCCATTTGTCCTCTGCCGATTCCAGCGCAAATATTGCTCATGCGGTAATTATAACCAATTTGAGAATGCTGGTAATGTGGAGCATTATCACGCGCCTGAGTTGCAAGGAAAGTAGCCTGTTTTATAAACTTTTCATCTTTTGAAATCAAAGCTCCTCCACCGGATGTGGTAATAATTTTATTGCCGTTAAAAGAAAGAATTCCGACAGCTCCAAAAGTGCCGCATTTTTTTTCATTGATGTAAGAACCTAATGCTTCTGCTGCGTCTTCAATAACCGGAATTTCATACTTTTCTGCAATAGATAAAATGCTATGCATTTTTGCAGGCATTCCATATAGATGCACCGGAATAATTGCTTTTGGCTTTTTGCCTTTTGCAATGCGATCCTTTACCGCTTCTTCCAAAAATACCGGATCCATATTCCAGGTATCTTTTTCGCTATCAATAAAAATGGGAATGGCATTCTGGTATCTAATCGGATTGGCAGAAGCTGAAAAAGTCATGCTCTGGCAAATCACTTCATCACCGGCTTCCACGCCCGATAAAATAAGCGCCAAATGCAAAGCAGCCGTACCTGAACTGAGAGCAGCCACATGAATATCATTATCTAAATATGAAGCGAGATCCTGTTCTAATCCGTTTACATTTGGCCCTAACGGCGCCACCCAGTTGGTGTCAAATGCTTCGGTTACAAATTGCCGTTCGGCTCCGCCCATATGAGGCGAAGAGAGCCATATTTTTGAATTCATTTATTGAGAAAAAAGTTTTGTGAGTTTTTTTTGGATTATTCGTTGAGAATTAGCTAATTGCTGTTTACCAGAATTTCTTAATTGAGCTTTGATTAAATTGAAATAATATGTTGCAAGGTTTGAAAGTACTTATAAAGAAGCAAGGATTACCAAATCTGTTTTGTTAACCCTGATAAACAACAATTTTTTAAAATTTTGTATAGTGAAGTAAACAAGTTGAAAAAAGAAGATCCAATAAGTATTATTTTGGACATTAGTAAATTGCATTTGTCGATTTTGACCTGCACCTTTTATCTAACTTCTATTGTGAAACATTCCAGTCTTACTATAAAACCTTTCCAGGACAATCCCATTGCTTGCGTTTTCCTATTTTTCTTTTGCGGGATCCATCATTAGTTTTATTAAATAAATCATTGCCGAGCTTAAAGGATAATGTAAGTCCTGTAAAATAATACCAGTCTTTATAGATTGGATTACCTCTTACATGTCCTGTCGGATAAACTGCTGAACCTCCTTTCAGTTCACCACCGCGGTAAGCAAGTTCCAATGCTTTCGCTCCGCGATTGGTAAGGATGGCATTGGGATCCACATAAGTATTGCTTAC
>JBQCFO010000682.1:0-2093 GCA_051959055.1 Ginsengibacter sp.
AAAAACAGCGAAACCGTTTAGGCAAACGCTGCTCGGCAAGGAAAATTAATGTAGTTGTATTACGCTTCCACTTGAGAAAAAAATATTCGTAGACCTAGCCAAGGGTCGTGTCTCCACGAACCTGATATGAAGGGAAACTAATAATGAAAATACAATTTAATGAAAGTTGAATTTACTAAGTATTTAAAGCAGAATAAAAACAAAATAAACCTAAGCATAGGCGAAGTAAATCTTATCAAACCAATTGGGGAAGGAGGTAACGGATTAGTGTTTGAGGGAGAAGTTGAAGGTTACAATTTTGCATTTAAATTTCTATTGACTGATACTACGGGTAATTCCTATATTACCAAAACCAAAAGATTTGTATCAGAATATTTTAATGTTGCATTGCTAGAAAATAAAACTGGTTTAGTAAAATACATAGATTATGATACAATAACAATTACAAATGCAGGTAAAAACTATTTAATTCCTGTTATTGTTATGAAAAAATATAAACATTGCATTAAAGTTCTTGAAGAACCTGACATTGTTGAAAAATTTGAAGATGTTTTAAATTTCCTACTTGATACCGTTGAAAACATTCACAGTCAAGGAATTATTCATAGAGATATAAAGCCCGAAAACATCTTAATGGAGAATGGAGAATATGCACTTGCGGATTTTGGAATCGCCAGTTTCAATCCGGAAATATTCAAACTTAGAGCTATAACAAAAAAAGGTGAAAAATTAGGCAATAGACTTTTCTCTGCTCTTGAGCAAGAAACAGGCAACGTAGAAGCGAAAAAGACTATGGATATTTATGCCGTTGGTCAAGTTTTACACTGGGTAATCTTTTCAGAAAATCATAGAGGAACAAACCGAAAGAAAATCTCAAGCAAATATGAAAAATTAGCTAAATACGATACAATTATTGATAAATGTTTGAGCAATTCTCCAAGTGACCGGTATCAATCTATTTCAGAAATAAGGGATCATTTAAAATTGATTAATTTTCCTGATATAGATCCTTGGAAATACCTATATAAATTTGGTGAAGAGCTAGTAAAATCTTTTCCTAAAAATGAATTTGGATTTATACATTCAAATAATAAAAGCAGAATCGATAAGCTATTTATATCATTAAAACAGGAAGAGCCCTTTTTTCAAAATAATCTTTGGTGGCACGATGGTTCAAGAAATACTCATTTTAAATTGCTGCAGAAAGCTCCTGGTGTTTGGAAGCTAAATAACAAAGAGATTACCGTTATTGAAATTTGGATATACTATGATTTAAGTTTCTTTAACGATTTCATAATATTACATTTTGAGAAGGGGGTTCCTTTTAAATTTCAGGATAAGGAGCAATTTTATACTGCTTTTGTGGATGATGAATATCAGATAACGTATAGTGAATTTGAAAATGGCTATGCTGAGATAGGTGACGAAGTCATTGATTTAAAAAATCACAAGTTTGAATTTATTGAACGAGAAAAAGAAGAAGGATATTTCATTATTTCTACACGTTTTCATTGTGCCTTAAGTTCAAAAAATGACAAGCATGTAATTCAGTTTTTTAAAAGGCTTAAAGAAAACAATGGGAAGTTAGATATTGAAGAATTCGCAGAATTTGAGAGGACCATAAGGGCTAATAAATTCGAGCGAGTGCAACAAGATTTATAAATTCTTGAATATAAAATAAAATGAAGAGAAAGCGGAGACCTTCTATATTGGACCGTCTGGCTTAAAGTTAATATGTAATTGCTACTATTTGATCTTACATTCCGGATTTAAGTTGTAAGGTTTTCTTAGGCATTTGCGATAAAAATAATAATATGCACTCACAACCTATTGATTTTGAATTTTTACATTCCAATGGTTTCTGAACATTTGAAAATCAATTAAATAAATGTATTACTCTAACTTTCAATGCTGCAATATTTAATCGTAACTATTTCAAAATAAAGTATGCAATAAAGATTAAAAAATTTATGATGATCTACGTATTAAGCAAATATTTATGGGAGTTTAACTTTTCTGCCGCATATGAGGATGAAAAAACAATTCCATCCAAAAGTTTATGGAAGTTTTCGATTGATGGTTATCTGCAATTT